>JBGTDF010000170.1:0-18286 GCA_041748455.1 Planktosalinus sp. | reverse complement strand
GGTACAGCAATTTGATTGTAAAAACAAGACACGAACTTGACTTGGTAGATGGACTCGCAGTGCAACAATTTTTTGAAACTGAAAAGCCCGAGTTTGTTTTCTTGGCAGCTGCAAAAGTGGGTGGTATTGCCGCCAACAATACATACAGAGCAGATTTTATCTATGAAAATTTAATGATTCAAAACCATGTCATTCATCAAAGCTACTTAAACGGGGTAAAAAAATTGTTGTTTTTAGGCAGTACCTGCATATATCCTAAAAATGCGCCACAACCCATAACTGAAGACGCGTTGCTAACCGGAGCATTAGAATATACTAATGAGCCCTACGCCATCGCTAAAATTACCGGTATCAAAATGTGCGAAAGCTATAATCTTCAATATGGCACTAATTTCCTGTCAATCATGCCCACCAATCTATATGGACCTCGAGACAATTTTGATTTGGAAAAATCGCATGTCATACCGGCATTAATGCGAAAAATTCATTTGGGAAAATTATTGGAAAATGAAGATTGGAAGGGTATTCAAAAAGATTTAAATTTACTACCGATAAACGGTGTTAACGGCAATCAACCTGTTCAGACTATTTTAACTGTACTTAAAGAATCTGGGGTTACAACAAATCAAGATAAGGTTACTATTGAAATTTGGGGGAGTGGTAAACCGATGCGTGAATTTTTATGGTCTGAAGACATGGCAGAAGCTTGTATTTATATTATGGAAACAATTAATTTTACAGATTGTATTTCTAATGAAATGGAAATTAAAAATTCACATTTAAATATAGGAACAGGTAAAGACATATCAATTTCTGAATTGGCAAATTTAATAAAAACCGAAATAGGATTTAAGGGTGAATTAATATACAATGCAAACAAACCCGATGGCACTTTAAGAAAACTTACAGATGTAAGAAAAATTAACGCTTTGGGATGGAAGCATAAAACCTCTTTGAAAACAGGAATTAAACAAATGTACTATTGGTATCAGCACAAATAAAAAATGAAATCCTTTCTATCCATCATCACCATCAATTACAACAATCGTGAAGGATTGCAAAAAACGATGGAATCTGTTTTTAATCAGACTTATATGCAATATGAGTATATCGTCATCGATGGTGGCTCATCAGATGGAAGCATAAAAATAATTGAGCATTTTAAAAGCAAACTGGCTTATTGGGTAAGTGAACCTGATACGGGTATTTTTAATGCCATGAATAAGGGCATTGCACAAGCAAAAGGGGAGTATCTCTTATTTTTAAACAGTGGCGATTGTTTGACTTCTGCAACAGCATTGGATGAATTTATAAACCATAAAAATTTTCAAGGCGATATTATTTATGGCGATTACCAATATGAAACTTTCGGGAAAGTATATCCCGAACACCTCACGCCCTATTATTTTATGAAAAGCTCTCTTCCACATCAAAGTACGCTGTTTCATAAACGCGTATTTGAACTCATGGGGGGGTATGACGAATCTTATAAAATGGTGAGTGATCGGGCATTTTATTTAAAATGTTTTTTAAGCAGAAAATTTACTTTTAAACATATTTCATTAGCATTAACCCTATTTGACTTAAACGGGCTTAGTAATAATGCCGAGTATAAAAACAAAAAATTTGTGGAAGATGAGCATATGTTTCAAGAACTCTATGGAGTGTATTATGAAGATATGAAAGCGATTAAAAAATTAAATTTCCAACTTTATGAAGCGAAAAGAAATACACTTTCAGGTATTTTGAAAAGGTTTAAAAAACGATTAGGTTTAAAATGATGAATCAACCATTAGTAAGTGTAATTATTCCTACTTACAACCGCGAAACTTATTTGCGACAAGCCCTTCAAAGTGTTGTTGATCAAACCTATAAGAATGTGGAAATTATCGTGGTGGATGATGGGTCTAAATACACGTATGCCAAAGCGATTTGTGATGATTTTTCAAATACTAAATATTTTTTTAAAAAAAATGGGGGTGTTTCCTCGGCTCGTAATTATGGTATTTTAATTTCAAAAGGAAAATACATTGCCTTTTTGGATGATGATGATTATTGGCGTTCCGATAAATTGGAAAAACAAGTTCAACTATTGGAACAGTACCCCAATATTGGATTAATTCACAGTGCTGTTGCAGTTGTGGATGAAAATGGGATACCAAACGGAGAAATTTTAGGCGCTTCACCACAAAAAAAGCACAAAAGGTCGGGCAAAGTTTTTTGGAATGCCCTAGGTGTATGGCTGGCAAAATCGCCTACCCCCTTAATAAGACGAAGTACCCTTACGGCAGATTTATTATTTGATGAAACCATTAAAGCAGGTGAAGATTTTGATTTTTATCAACGGTATTTTTATAGACATACTGTTATCTACATAGAAGAAACTTTAGCTTTTTATAGGGTATATAATGATCCCAAGAGACTTTCGGTACAAAAAGAAAAATATGTGGGTATTCAATATAAAATGTTGCAAAATTTAAAAAAAATGGGAATTAAAAATCCGTGGACTTTATATCGAATTTCTTTAAAGTTACTTTATGCAGCGAAGCGAAATTTTAAATTAATCCATTCAGATACTTATAAAACAATTTCGGTTTTAGATTTTTATCTTAGACCTGTATATTGTTTAAAAAACTATTTTAAGGTACAGAATTATGAGAGTGGGGACAAATCCTGAGAAGAATAAAAAAATAGAAGATCAATATTATCATCGCATCATTGTGCCGGTGTATATTCCTCATTTTGATGGCTATTTTAAACATTCTTTTGATGTTTTAAAACTTTGTTTGGAATCTATTTTAAAAACCATACACTCTAGAACGGTAATTACCATATATAATAATTCATCACATCCTGAGGTTGTCTCTTATTTAGAACATTTATATACTTCACATAAATCAATCGATCAATTGTTTCATTCAAAAGTAAATGTAGGTAAAATTAATGCCATACTAGCTGCTGCCAAAGGTAACAGAGAAGCTTTAATTACCGTTGCAGATGCAGATGTACTGTTTTTGAATGGCTGGCAGGAAGCAGTAGAACAGATATTTGTTGGATTTCCCGAGGCAGGTATGGTTTCACCGGTTCCCAATCCTAGACTATTTAAATCATATAATGCAAACAATTGGTACTATGGAATTTTTAAAGGTAAATTAGCTTTTGAAACTGTTCAAAATCCAGATGCCATTGAAAAGTTTTTTGAAAGTTTAAACACAAATAATAAACCTCTTCAAATCCATTTAAAAAAATATCTTGTACTAGAAAATAACTTAAAAAACACCAAGGGTGTAATGGGATGTGGTCATTTTGTAGCAACCTTAAGAAGAGAAGTATTTGATAAAGGACCACAATCGCCTGCTACTGAATCTTTAGGACCACTATCTGTCCAAACCTATATTGATAAAGCTAATGAAAATTTGGGTTTTTTAAGATTGGCTACGTTAAACAATTATGCTTTTCATATGGGAAATACCTCTGAAGACTGGATGGTAGAATGTTTTCAAAAGTTAAAAATAAACACGAGTTACCCTGTATATAAAATTCCAAAATTTGATGTTTCAAAAAAGAGCAGATTGGGTAAAATTTTGGTATCAAGTTTAAATTTTCCATTCATTAAAAAATTACTTTTTAAGAAATTTGGGTTAAAAGAATGCATTAAAGACTATTAGTAAATTAAGAGAAATGTTATATTCTCTATTTTTTTTATATTTTTAAACCATAGACCTACTCAATGTCCAAACGCAAAATTGCCGTTGTCATAACCGCCCGCCCCTCATACAGTAGGGTAAAATTGGTATTGCAAGCCATCAACAATCATCCCCGTCTGGAATTGCAGCTTGTTGTTGCAAGCTCTGCATTGCCGGATAGGTATGGTCTGCGATAAACTACATTGAAAAAGACGGCTTTTCCATTGCAGCCAAAGTGTTTAATGTGCTCGAAGGCGATCCCTGGAAGCCGAGTTTTTTCCCCGATTGTTTTTTATGCAATCAAATTCCATTTTTAAAGTGGTTGTTACCTTTTATATTCCTTTACAGAAGACATGCATCGACCATCTCTATGCAAAATGAAAAGTATGTAGAAGGGTATAAGGAGTCAGAAGCATTTGTAGTTGCTGAGAATTTAAGACGGGCAATTGCTTTAAACGATTATGAAATTATGAGAAGCAGGTACCGTCTTTTGATAGGTCTCGCGTTAAAAGCAATTAAAAACAAGCACCCATAGAATGTGGAATATATACTCAGCATATTTGACGAATTACTCTTCAAGAAAAATAAGCTCAGTTACCATTTTATAAAGTACTGTTTTTTTATTTGTTCTTACGTCGATTTAATTACTCTCCGTATAGATTATATGTTAAAAAGGCTTCCTATACGTTAGCAGAAAAAACTGCAAAAAGGGTTGATAGAGGTGTGTCCGTTTTAGGAGGACGAGGTTAGCGAGTTAGCGTGGTTTCGGGTTCACGGGATAGCGGGTTTTATTATTTTGATTAAGATTTTGGAAATCAGCCTGCACGCCAGCTGGCCCCTTCGCTAAAAATGTCCACCGGTCATTTTTTTGACGCTCAGTCCAGGTTAGCGAGTTTTAAGGGTTAAAGAGTGTACTTAACAACTCACTCAATAACCTATTTTCTGAACACTTAACACTGATTACTGAACACTTACTCGTACTTTCCACTTAATTCCTCCAATTCTTGAAGCCGCTGTTCTGCAAGGCCTCCGGCTTTACGGAGAAAGATATCGCATTTTTTCCAGGCCTTATCGGTTTGCTTTAGGCTAAGTGGTGTTTTGGTTTTATACTTCATATTTTGGTCTGCCCGGCAAAGTTCGTGGAATAGGAAGTGGCTTTGGAAGGTATTGGTATGGAACAGTTTGGCCGGTAAATCAAAAAAATGACTGCAAAGATGCAATAAATAGGATAGGGAAGTATAGGAGGGTTTGTATTCCCAAAAGACATAAAGGAGCCCGAGGCACGTTTGTTTGAGTACATTCTGCAATACTTCAAAATTTGCCGCCGGGTTTTCCGTTACATCCATGGTACCCGTAATGCTATGCAGGTATTTGGCACGGGCAAAACGTGTATTCCAATGCCTTTTGATATCCGCGGTAATTTGAGGATGACGGGTGACTCCATATCTTTTTAGATGCAACCAAGAGTCATCCACTGAATACACACAACGGGCAAAATCAAGCATACTTAAGAGAAAGTTGTTGCCACAATCCAATTTGTGTGCTACTTCTCTTGCGGTATAAGTAATAAGATATACCCTGGCTTTCTTTTGGCTGTGATTGTAAATTTCATCCATAAGTTGGGCCGGGTTGGGTACATTACTTGTAGATTTGGCTTCCCCTGTAAGGATAAAAAGAGTATAGGTAAATTGGCGGGTTAAAGTGGTATTGGTAGGTGGAAAATGAATTTGGTTTTCTGTACTTTGGGTTTGTTTACTGACAAGAAAAGCGGTATCCAGATGATGATGCATGCGCAGGTAAGCGATAACTTTTCGTAACATAGGGTCTTTGGTTCTCCATGACGAACTTTGTTGTTTGTTTTGTAGCTCGTTATCAGAAGGGTTTTGATTTGTGGAAATTGTTTTCATAATGTATTGTTTTAGTTAGTGAAAATATAGTAACCATATAATTTTATATTATTAAACAATACAAATATATATTAAATAATACTATTTCACAATACATTTTTATATTATAATTTAACACATAATTAAACATCCTACAGAAATTGGGTTTTATCTCCATAGTGTAAACCGTTATGAATAAAAAAAAGTTGGAATTGAACAGAATAAAAGAGGTGCTAAAAGAACAGGGCCGCACACAAACATGGCTGGCTGATCAAATTGAAAAAAGTTATGTGGTGGTGACCAATTATTGCAATAACAAAGCACAACCCTCCATAGAGGTGCTGTATGCCATATCCAAAGTACTGGATGTGGACATCAGGGAGTTATTGGTGAGGACGAAATAGTTTTACGAGTTTGCGGGTTTTTGAGTTTGCGGGTTATCGGGTTTAAGGGTTAACTTTATTTGCTTCGCCTGTTCGTCCCGATAGCTATCGGGACTCGAGTCTCAATCTTCGAGCTCCGAGCTTCAGAGTAGGAGAAAACTTAACCTTAGTTTGATTAATATTACATTGTAAAAACAAGATATTACAATATGTGTTCACCGTATTTTCGTTGAACCATTAAGGAGTTAAGCAAATTAAGGGTTTCATTAAGTTACTCTTAATGAGCTTAATGTCTTAATTTTTTTTTAATGTCTGTTAATCAGCGAGTAACACATTTTGACAATAATCGAACTAAGGTTGACTTAATAACATAATTACAACGCTTAGGTTTCGGCTCCCAGCCTTCGGCGGGCGCAGCGCTCAACCACCGCTTTAATATTGCGGGCCTACTTTGGTAAACACCTTCGGAGGACAAAGGTTTTCGGGTATACCTAATTTATAAACCGGCAACAGGCAGCCGGAAACAGGCAACCGGCAACCGGCTATCATCCTTCATTAAACTTTCGTTTCAACTCCAACAGGCGTTCCTCGATATCTTGTATCAACTTCTCAGGGGATTCACCGTAAGGGGAGGGTTGCTCGTGGAGTTCTGAGGATTCCCTAAACAAATAATTCAAATCCAGATCCGGAAAATAGGCGATGGTTTTGTACAGGAACTTGACCGAGGGATTGGATTTATCGTTAAGGTAATTACTAACTAGGGAACGATTCTCCTCCAGGTCTTCTGCAAATTGCTTAACGGAAATTCCTTTCTCCTTTAAATGCTTTTTTATTTTTTTTCCTACCGTCATTTTTGCTTTAAAAGTTTGTTATATACAACATAATTTTGTATATTAGTTTCATATATACAACAAATAGGTTGCCAAAATCGCATTTTACAAATATAAGAACAAATTTGCTATCATTTTAATTTAGGATACTACCCATTGTTTCATTTAAAAATCTATATATGGATACAACTTACCAATACCTCCCGGAACACATATCCGGTTCCATGAACGTGGAACTGTTTGATGTCGTCACCATTTTAAAATCAAAACTGCACATACTTGCCTTGTATTGTTTTGGTTTGCACCAAAAAACCACCTTGCAAAAAAGCAGTCTTTTTTCCAATAAAGACGTGTAACACCAAGCTATTCATATGGATGTCTTGATCTTGAGCAAAGTGGTGCATTACAACGCAACTGCAGATCTCAGTGATCTCATTTATAAGCAAACCAAAGGCCGATACCGGGTGACATTATTAATTCACACCCCTTCCCAATTGAAGATAGCTACCCATAAAAACGGGTATTTGTTGCATAGTATACTCAAAACAGGTTGGCTTTTACAAACAGAAATTCCATTAGCTGAACTCCGGGACATGGTACTACCACACCGGTTATCTGCAGGGCAGGTAAAGAAATTCACTTCTAGCCGTCTATACCATGCCCAAAAGCTTTTTACCATGGAAGATACCGTGCAGGGAATAGAAGGGGGGGTATTACGGGCCACCTTGCTGCACATGGGTGTGGAACAGCTTTGCCTGGCCATTATTTATGCTTTTATGGGCTACTATCCCAATCATTTTCATTTAGCATACCTGTTTAGCTTGTGTTCCCATTGTACTCCTCTTTTAAATGATTTGTTCCCCGATACATCCGAGGAGGATAGAGAGTTACTGAAAATTCTACATACCACGCCGCAAGCATTACGATTCAAAAAATCAGAGCAATTCATACATACACAGTTGCAAGTACTGGAAGGCCGTTGCTGGAGACTATTTTCCAAAACCGAAAAGCTTATTCAAAAAAGGATTGATGCTCTTCAATAGCTTAGGCGGATGCAGCCCTTGTCGTTTGTGCCTCGTTCTGTACCCTTTCTTTTTGTCACCCTGACGAAGGAAGGCCTTCCTGACCGGTAGGCAGGGTCGCATCCTGTTGCTCACGTACTATTGCTCAGTGCCTGCCGTTCACACGCAGTTACTCACTTTTTCTGCTAAACAGTATGTGCTTACTCCTATGAGACCCCTCGTCGCTCGTTCCTCGCTCTTTCGGGGTGACAGGACCGAGCGCAAAGAAAATGTCCTGTGGGCATTTTTAACGAAAGGGCCAGCTTGACGTGCAGGCGGATTTCCGTTAGAACAATAAATAGAAATCCCCATCACGCTAAGGTTTCGGCTCCGCTCAACCACCGCTATAGGTAACAAATTATTAATCCCGTTACCCCGAAAACCCGATAACTCGATTAACAAATCAACTAATCACCATCCCCATAATTCCCCCCAAATACACGCTGGGCGATGCCCTTTTCTCATCGGGTCTCACAAACGCCATCCAAAGTTGGAGCTCCCTGGTTTTCCAGTATTTTTCCAAACGGATGGATGCTCCCAGCGAACCCCTTTGGGTAATGTCCCTGTAATAGATATAGCGACCGTCTTCAGGTACATGGATTACCACCAGCAAGCTGTCATCGGGATACGCCATGGCCTGCCGGGTATTGTCTTCC
Organism: Planktosalinus sp.; assembly: GCA_041748455.1. Lineage (GTDB taxonomy): Bacteria > Bacteroidota > Bacteroidia > Flavobacteriales > Flavobacteriaceae > Planktosalinus. Next base: position 9,784 of record JBGTDF010000170.1, on the reverse strand, counting down.
CATTGCAGGTGGATGTCAAAGCCTTCATTATCCTCCTCCAAGTGTATATGGATGCCTTCAGGGATACGCAAATCCCCAAAACTGATCATAGCCTTGCCATAATCGATGACATAGCCTTCCTCCGTGTTTAAAAGGGCTTCTTTCATGATATACGACTTGGCTGAATCAAACCCCGCCCTGTTGGCCCGAAAAGGCATATAAAAATCTTTCATGAGTCCGCTCAAAGGGGAAAGGAAATCCATGGCGACTTTCATTTTACTGCGTTGGAACTTTTGCACCACAGAAGGCTTGACCCGGCTCATATCGGGTTTTTTGCTTACGGTGGTTGTGCCGTATTTGTTTTTTCTAAAGGTAAGATCTCCGAGCTTCCCGGACAAGGAACCAAGCGGACTGTCTTTAATTATTGCCATAACAGTAGGTTTTTTGGTGTTTTCAAAAAGGAGGGGCAATTAAAATCAACATTATTTTTTTGACCCAAAAAGGTTTGAAAACAAGGTTATACAACTCAAAGCTAAGGAATTAGCTTGTGTTTTCCAAAAATTGTGTTACTTTTATTGCAGTGATAGCAAGGGATAGAGCTATACTACGTCGTGGTTTCTTCGAGTTTTCGTCGAGTTTCCTTTGTAAATAGGGACTTTTCTCGAAAGAAACTCGAAGGAATGACGGTTTCACTTCGCTACGTTCGTGATTGTTATGGATACTGTAGGTACTTAAACCATTAAGTTAAGAGTAGTGAAGAAAACCTTAATGTTCCTTAATACATTAATGTTTTATTTATAAGGTTTGAAAACGAAATCTACTCAGTTTTAAATTTGTTTAATCCTTTGCAAGACATCCCCGGTTTGAACCATTAAGAAATTAAGGGTAGTGAAAAAAACCTTAATGCCCCTTAATACCTTAATGTTAAATTGAGTGTTGTCCCGCAAACCTGGACCGACCGTTAAAAAAATGTCCTGAGGACATTTTTAGGGAGGGGCCAGCCGGCGGGAGGGCGGATTTCCGAAACTAAATTTAATATTCCAAACCCGCCACCTCGCAAACCTAAGTAAAAAAAAATCCCTGCCATCGTATCGATAACAGGGATTTATAAGATAAAATTTATTTTTCTTAGTTCAATCTAAACGTTACACGTCTCACTAACTGACGTGCTCCGGCAGAATCTTTATTTACGGATGTATCTTCACCACCACCTCTTGTGGTTAAACGGCTTTCCGCAATTCCTGCAGCAACTAGTAATTCTTTTACTTTGTTGGCACGACGCTCAGAAAGTTGTTGGTTGTAAGAAGGATTACCAATTTCATCTGCATAACCAATTAGTTCTGCAGTAGCATTTGGGTTTTCTTTCATATACACCGTCAAATAGTTTACTGCTTGTAAAGAATATACTTCCGGTTGGTCACTGTTAAAACGGAAATACACATTCACATAACCTTTGTCAATTAATTCCTTGATGGTCATGGAAGCACCACCACCTTGTCCTACTTCGCCTTTAAGTGCATAACGTGCATCTAAAGAAGATTCCATTTCGTCAGGAATACCATTGTTGTTTCTGTCAATAGCACGGCCTTTGGTATCCACGGCTACACCGGAAGGTGTATTGGGCTCACGGTCTAAATAATCGGGCACACCATCCTGATCAGAATCGATCATATCGGTTTCCACTTTAGAAAGTCTTGCATCCAAAGCCTGTAATTCGCTCATCAGTTGTTTCTCTTCAGAATACCAGTCTGCATGTACGCCATTAGCTCCTAAGTAAAAGGTAAGTCCTGCAGATGCATTAACAAGCATACCGTCAAAACCACGTTTGGATGTTCTGGCGTTACCTTCCCATGTATAATCCTGATTTACGTTACCAATAATGCTAAGGTCTGTGGTAAGTGCTACACGGTTACCCAAACGAAATTGAGGGGTAATACCCACAATGAAGTTGGCCATATAGTCATCTTCTCCTGCAAAAGTGTTTGTGGTTAAATCAGCGGCATCATTTTCGCCAATTTTCATATAACCCACACCGGCACCACCATGTAACAATAAACCAATAGTATTGGTCCAGTCGCTAAATCCAAACACATTACCTAAATTTACAACACCTTGTAAATTGGCTCTGTAATATTCGGTTTCAAATGGAAAGCTTCCATCAGCTTCCTGAATGTTGTTGTAGCCGGCATCCAGTTTTAATCCGAACTTCTCGTTCATCATATAACGCACACCAAGGCTTCCTTGCCATGCACCAAAAGTTGGTGAAAAATAACCATCCACAAAAGGTCTGGAGGGTTTGTGCAATCCGCCACCCAGTTCAATGGACCAACGGTTAAAGTTCTTCTCTCCTAATTCCTGGGCTTCAGCACCTGCTATCACAAGTGCGGAAATAAGTAAAGTAAAAATAAGTTTTTTCATAATCTGTTTCATTTAGATCTATAGTTGTATAGACTTGGTTGTTAAATTTAACTGCAAATATAAGCCACTCCCATTTAGCCACTAATACTTTAGGATTATTTTGGGGATAATTTACACAATATTAACATTAAATTCAGGTTTGATTAAGATAGGATTCGTGTTCTAAAACGCCTTTAAATACAGCTATTTCGAACGTATGCTAAAGTGTTTTCCTATAGCTATAGTGTTTGTTTTTAGTACATATAGGAAAAATTCCGTTGTGCGGAAACGGTAGCTATTTTATTGGTAAAAATCCCCTTTTTTGAAGACAAAAGCAAACCTGTGATATATGTAACAACAGGCAGGTTTAAAGGCCTTTTTTATTAGGTTTTTCATGGTGTTTTATGAAGAAACACCTGAAAACCCATGCAGGAATTAATTTTTGGTGGCTTTTTTTTCGCTGCAGCTTACAGATACACTTCATAAAATCGCATAAGAAGTTTTACCGGACATAAAATTTATAATTTGTTTTATCCGGATAAATTCCCGGCCTTTCCAACTTTTTTTATACTTTTAAAGTCCATACAATAACAAACCAATGCCCAAAAGGAAAATAGGGGTAGTAGTCACGGCACGGCCTTCCTATAGCAGGATAAAGTCGGTGCTGACCGCCATTCAAAACCACCCGGACCTGGAACTACAACTCATCGTTGCTGCTTCGGCACTTTTAGACCGCTATGGCTCTGCAGTAAATTATATGGAAAAAGACGGGTTTACCATTCAGGCAAAAGTATTCAACGTTCTCGAAGGCGAAAACCTTACTGCAGCAGCAAAAACAACGGGTATCGGCATCCTCGAACTCTCCACGGTTTTTGACAACCTGCGACCCGATATAGTGGTCACCGTGGCAGACCGTTTTGAAACCATGGCAACGGCCATATCGGCATCTTATATGAACATCCCATTGGCACACATACAGGGCGGGGAAGTAACGGGGAATATCGATGAAAAAGTGCGGCACGCCATTACCAAGCTGGCCGATTATCATTTTGTGGCCTCCGAAGATGCCCGGAAACGGGTGTTAAAACTTGGGGAAGAACCGAAAATGGTATTTAATACCGGATGTCCTTCTATCGATCTGGCAGTACCGGTAAAACAGAGCAAACAATTATCTTTTGATCCCTATAAAAAATACGGGGGCGTGGGGGCAACCCCTTCCCTCCAAAACGGCTACCTGGTGGTCATGCAGCATCCGGTGACCAATGAATATGCGCTTTCGCGAAAGCAAATAGAAGCCACCTTACAAGCAGTCAACGAAATGGACATTCCGGCCTTATGGTTTTGGCCCAATGTGGATGCCGGGGCTGATGGGACTTCGACGGGCATACGCAGCTTCCGGGAAAACCACGACCTGAACCACGTTCATTTTTTTAAGAATATGGAAGGCGAAGATTTTCTGGAACTGTTGTACCACAGCAAAGGTTTGGTGGGCAATAGCAGTGTGGGCATAAGGGAATGCGCCTATTTAGGGGTTCCAGTTGTGAATATAGGCACACGGCAGCACAGAAGGGAGCGTGGTACAAACGTGCTGGATGTTGGCTATGGTAGTGTTGAAATAAAAAAAGCGATAGAAACCCATTTGCAAAACGGTCCGGTTTCGGGTTCCGATATGTATGGAACAGGCAACTCCGGCAATACAATCGCAAACCTGCTGGCAGAAATACCGCTGCAGTTTCATAAGACGATCGTTTATTAGATTTGAGACATGAGATATGAGATTTTAGAAAATAGAAAATAGAATAGAGAGGGTTATTAGCTATAAATATCAAAAAACAAGCACCACACGAGGCCAGAGGCCGAACTGAGCGTTAGCTAAATTCCAAATTCCAAATTCCAAAAACCCGAAAACCCGAAAACCGAAAACTGACAACCGAAAACCGACAACTGAAAACCGATAACCGATAACCGAAAACCGAAAACTGACAACCGAAAACCGACAACTGAAAACCGATAACCGACAACTGAGAACTGAAAACCGAAAACCGAAAACCGACAACCGAAAACTGACAACTGAAACAATGAAACCCAACATCCTCGCCATCATCCCCGCCCGCGGCGGCAGCAAGGGAATTCCCGGAAAGAACAGCAAACTTCTTGGTGGGAAGCCGTTATTGCAATACACCGTGGAAGCCGCAAAGGAAAGCCGAATGCTGAGCCGGGTGATCCTTTCTTCGGAGGATGCAGCGATTATGGAATTGGCAAAGTCTATCGGACTCGAAGTTCCTTTTGTTCGTCCCGAACATCTGGCGACCGATAATTCCGGAACGCTCGAGGTGGTGCAACACGCCTTGCAGTATTTCATGGAGCAGGGGGAAGTTTTTGATGCAGTGTGTTTGTTGCAGCCCACCACGCCTTTTCGGGAAAGGGGCAGTATCGATAAGGCCATTCAAAAGTTTGGGGAAAAGGGATATGATTCGCTGTTGAGCGTAAGGGAAGTCCCGGCAGAGTTTAACCCGCACTGGGTATTTGAAGCCGATAACCACGGGCATTTACATATAGCCACCGGAGAAAAGGAAATCATCAAGCGTCGGCAGGAGTTGCCTAAGGCCTACTTTAGGGATGGGAGTCTTTATTTGACAAAAACAGAAGTGGTATTGAAGCAAAACTCGTTGTATGGAACTAAATTAGGGTATATCGTTTCGGAAGGGTATAAGTTTGTGAATCTGGACACCATGTTGGACTGGGAGAAGGCGGAAGCTATATTAAATAATAAATAATGAGTAAAGTAAAGGTTCTCATTCTATTGCCCGATGGCGTAGGTTTACGCAACTTTTTCTATTCTGGGTTTAATAACGAGGGTAACGTAAAAGAGTTTGATATTACCTATTGGAATGCGACACCTTTATCTCTAAAAATACTTGGTTATACAGAAGTACCCTTGGAAGAGGCATAAATTTGAGCAGAAATAAGGATTAATGGTTATTAAATTGAAAATGCAAATTATAATAGATGACAATCGCAATACTACAATCAAATTATATACCTTGGAAAGGCTATTTTGATATAATTGCAAAATCTGATGTTTTTGTAATTTATGATGAGGTACAGTTTACTAAAAATGATTGGAGAAATAGAAATTTAATTAAAACAGAAGATGGTTTGCGATGGCTTTCTATCCCAGTTATGCAAAAGAGTCTAAACCAAAAAATTTATGAAACCAATATTGCATTTCACAATTGGTCAAAAAAGCATAAAAGCACCTTGCAAACTAATTATGGAAAAGCACCTTATTTTAAAGAATATAAAGATCCTATTTTTGAAATTTATGATACACCATCCACTAATCTTAGTGAAGTAAACCGGCTTTTTATAGAAAGAATTTGTGCTATTTTAGCAATTAAAACTAAAATTATTGACTCTAGAGAACTAAATTTGGAAGGGGACAAGGTAGGGCGATTAGTAGATGCTTGTAAAAAGTTGCGTGCAAATAAATACATTAGTGGAGCTGCAGCAAAAGAGTATATAGATGAAGAGGCATTTGAAAGGAACAATATAGAGATTGAATGGATGGATTATAGTAATTATAAAGAATACAAGCAACTCTATCCTTCTTTTGAACACCGAGTTTCTATTTTAGATTTAATTTTCAGTGAAGGACCAAATGCAAGAAATTTTCTAAAGTATTAATTTATGTTTTTACCAAAATAACGATATGAAAATATCCGTAGTTACAACATTATATAAGTCCAAAGTTTTTCTGGACCAATTTATTGTGGAAGTTCTGTGTGCCTTAGATAAAATTCAATGTGTTGATTATGAATTAATATTTGTAAATGACGGTTCTCCAGATAATTCTTTAGAACATTTAATAGAAAAGAAAAAAGAAATTCCACAAATCAAATTAATAGATTTATCTCGAAATTTTGGGCATCACTATGAAATTCAGGCTGGATTAGGTTACTCCAGTGGTGATTATATTTTTTTGATAGACAATGATTTAGAAACTTCCCCTGCAGTACTAGTAGATTTTTTTAATGAATTAATAATTGAAAAATCATTGGATGTTGTTTATGGATATCAGGAATCTAGAAAAGGGAATTTTTTAGAAAAATCAACTGGTAGATTATTCTGGATTTTGATTAATAAACTTTCAGACACAAAAATTCCACATAATATTATTACAGAACGATTAATGTCCAGACAATATGTGGTAGCATTATTACAATTGCAAGATGCTAATGTTTTTTTAGGTGGTATGATGTATTGGGTTGGATTTAATCAAAAAGGGTTGCTTGTGAAAAAAGGACAAAGAAAAGGAGCAAGTACTTATTCTTTAAAAAAACGTTCTGAATTAATGTTGCAGGCAATAACTTCATTTTCTGGTAAGCCATTGGAATGGCTGTTCTATTTTGGACTAATCATCTCTTTTTTTAGTACTTTATTTATTGTTTATTTAGTATTACAAAAAATTATTCATCAAGAAGAGGTACAATTAGGGTGGACATCAATTATTGCAATAAATGTATTGATATTAGGTGTAATTTCTACTTTTCTAGGAATAATTGGAATATATATCTATAAGATTTATAAACAAGTGCAAAAAAGACCAAATGCGATAATCAAGAAAATTTATGAGTAAAATACTCGCAATAATAGGAGCTGGGGATTTAGGGCAGCAAATTGCACATTATGCTATTTCAGATAATCAGTATCAAGATATTGTTTTTTTTGATGATTTTACTCAGGAAAAAGAAGTAACAGGTCATAAAGTCTTAGGAAAAATAGCTGATATAGATAAAGCTTTTAAAGATAAAAAGTTTGATGAACTTCTTATAGGAATTGGTTACAATCATTTGTCAATAAGGAAAGAATTATTTGAGCACTTTATCCATAATATTCCCTTTGGAAAGTTTATCCACTCTAGTTCTTGGATTGATCAAACAGCGAAAATTAAGGAGGGAGTAGTTATTTATCCAAACTGCTGTATAGATGCTTATTCAATAATTGATAATAATTCTATTTTAAATTTAAGTTGTTCAATAGCGCATAATTCCTATATAGGTAAACATAGTTTTCTCTCTCCAAGAGTTGCAATAGCAGGCTTTGTTAAAATTGATGAACGATGTAATATTGGTATCAATGCAACAATTATAGATAATATTAATATTGTATCTGAAACTCAAATTGGTGCTGGTGCTGTAGTGATAAAAAATATAGAAGTAAGCGGATTATATGTAGGAAATCCTATTAAACGTATACGATGAAAATACCCTTCAACAAACCTTATTTAACCGGCAAAGAAGCATTATACATTGAAGAAGCTGTAAAGTCTGGGAAAATTTCCGGCAATGGCATGTTCACTAATAAATGCCAAGCCTTTTTTCAACAAAAATATGGTTTTAAAAAGGTGTTGTTAACTACTTCATGTACAGATGCTTTAGAAATGTGTGCCATCTTAGCAGATATAAAACATGGAGATGAAGTGATTATTCCAAGTTTCACCTTTGTGTCAACTGCATTAGCATTTGTTAGACAAGGTGCCAAAATTGTTTTTGCTGATTCTTCTAAAGAGAACCCCAACATAGATGCCAGTAAAATTGAAGCGTTGATTACGCCACAAACAAAAGCAATAGTACCTGTGCATTACGCGGGTGTTGCTTGCGATATGGATAAGATCATACAATTAGCTACAAAATATAATCTAATCGTAATTGAAGATGCTGCACAGGCAATTAATGCATATTACAACGGAAGACCTTTGGGTTCAATAGGCCATTTAGCAGCATTTTCATTTCACGAAACCAAAAATATTATTGCGGGTGAAGGGGGGATGATTATCATTAATGATGAAAGGTTCTGCAAAAGAGCAGAGATTATTTGGGAAAAAGGAACTAACCGTGCAGAATTTTTTAGGGGGGAAGTCGATAAATATGGTTGGATAGATACTGGTTCTTCATTTTTACCATCAGAAATTACTGCTGCTTTCCTTTGGGCACAAATTGAAAATTTGGATAAAATTCAAAAAAGGCGCTTGGAACTTTGGAATTATTACTTTGAAAATCTAAAAGATTGGGCTATAATAAATAATATTAAAACAATATCTGTTTCCACTGAAGCAACAAATAATGCCCATATGTTTTATTTATTCTGTGAATCGCTGGAGCAACGAACTGCAATTATTGCGCATTTAAAAAACGAGGATATTTTAGCAGTTTTTCATTATATCAGTTTGCATTCGAGTCCATATTATTTAGAAAAACATGATGGTAGGGTGTTAATAAATAGTGATAAATTTACAGATAGGTTGTTGCGTTTGCCCATGTATTATGAGTTGGATGTTGAGAAAGTAACCAATACTTTATGCCAATTTTATAATTTCAAATAAAGACTTTTTAATACTACAAAAAATGAAAAGTACTAATTATGTTATTCTCTTTTATTTATTTCTATTTATATTCCTTTATTTTTTTACATTAAATTTTAATTATGTGGAAGGGGACGATGCTTCCACTATTTTATACCATTTATGTGGGAGAAATTCTGAAATACAAGCCCCATATGCTCCCTACAATTCTGGTTTAGACTTTTTAATAAAAATCACCAATTTTAAAGGAGAAGTTGAATTACGAACATTTACTATATTAGTTTCTTTTGTTTCAGGATTTTTGGTATTGTCATTATTAGTAATCTTTCTAGATATTTTCTTCTCAGAAACAGAGATAGTAAATACTAAATTTAAATTTTATCTTTTATTACCATTCATAGTGCCTGATATAATTTTTCATAGTTTAATTATAAATTCAACATATGTTAGTTTTGTCTTTTTATTATGTTCCTTAATAATTTTCATTAAATTTTTAAAGAAAAATCAAATTAAATTTTTAGTACTTTCTACTTTATTTTTTGCAATCGCAGTTCCATTTAGATGGACTATGCTAACAGCCTTACCATTATATTTAGGACTTACACTTTACTACTACCCAATTCAAAATTATTCAAAAAATGCATGGTGGCTATTTTTAAAAGTTATAATTGCCAACTTATTTGGGGTGTTTTTAGCTATTGTATTTATTAGTATAACGGGTTATAGTTTTTTTGATATGTATAATACGATAGTTTCTACTACAGGCTACATTGATAATAGTGAAACATCAATATTATCTTTTTTAGCTGCAGGTTCAGCTTTTTTAACACCATCATTTTTATTTCTTGTTATATTTTCTGCATTTAAAATTTATGAAATGCATAAAAAAAAATCAACATTAATTTTATCATTTTTTGGTTTAATAATGTTATCAATATCTCCTTTTTTAATATTAGGTTTTTTTCCTTATCATAAGTATTTAATCTCACTTTTTCCTATTATGCTTATTATAGTTTTATTAGGGTTTGATTATATAATACGTAG
>JBGTDF010000169.1:0-7907 GCA_041748455.1 Planktosalinus sp. | reverse complement strand
GGGGTGATAACCCTGGAAAGTACTTTAAGCGATCTCCTTCCAGAATATCGCCTTACCAATAAGGCAAATATTACCTTAAAAGAATTGCTTTCCCATTATGCCGGACTGAAAGCGTGGATACCTTTTTACAGGGATACCATGGATAAAGATTCAAAACTCCCCTCCACTTTATATTACAGTTCCACGCCATCAGATGGCTACACAAACAAAGTAACTGCAAATATGTATGCACGAAATGATCTGGATGCGGTGATTTACAAAACCATTTTAGAAAGCGATGTGGCTAAACAGGTAAAGTATCTTTACAGTGATTTGCCCTATTATATCCTTAAAAAATTTATTGAAGAACATTATGGAAAACCCCTCGAAACGGTAATTCAGGAAGAATTTTATGAATCATTGGGAGCATATACCATGGGGTATAATCCTACTGAAAGATTTCCGCTGGAGAAAATAGTTCCTACGGAAATGGACATGGATTTCAGAATGCAAAAAGTACATGGCTATGTGCACGATCAGGGAGCTGCTATGATGAATGGCGTTAGTGGTCATGCCGGGATTTTTTCCAATGCAAATGATGTTGCCAAGGTGATGCAGATGTTTGTATGGAAGGGATATTATGGTGGGAAACGCTATTTTAATGCCGAATCCTTAGATCTCTTCAATACATGTTATTATTGTGATGTGCAGGTGCGCAGGGGTATAGGTTTTGATAAACCACAACTTGGCACAGCAGGTCCTACCTGTGGTTGTGTATCCATGACCAGTTTTGGACATTCAGGTTTTACAGGGACTTATACCTGGGCAGATCCTGAAAATGAAGTAGTATATGTTTTTCTTTCTAACAGGACTTTTCCTGATGTCAATAACCGAAAATTAATCAGCTCGAATATACGCACGCAAATTCAACAGGCAATTTATGATGCGATTGATTTTTAATAGTAGTAAATTTAGGCTATGAAATGCCCGTTAAAAAATCATAAAACAACCGAAGATGTAAATTTTGGCATTCCATCTTCCTATTTCTCAAATATTTTATACAGATGAAAATAGCTATAGTTTGTTATCCAACCTTTGGTGGTAGTGGTGTTGTTGCCACAGAGCTCGGTACGGAGCTTGCAAAACGTGGTCATGAAATTCATTTCATCACCTACAAACAACCCGTTAGACTGGAATTATTAGCCAATAAAATTCATTTCCACGAAGTGAACGTGCCGGAATATCCGCTTTTTAAATACCAGCCTTATGAATTGGCTCTCTCCAGTAAACTGGTGGATATGGTAAAATTGTACGGTATTGATTTACTTCATGTACATTATGCAATACCCCATGCCTATGCAGGATATATGGCAAAAAAAATGCTGGAAGAGGAAGGGATATTTATTCCTATGGTAACTACCCTGCATGGTACAGATATAACACTGGTTGGAAATCACCCTTTTTATAAGCCTGCAGTAACTTTCAGTATCAATAAAAGCGATGTGGTTACCTCGGTTTCTGAAGGATTAAAAGAAGATACACTTCGCCTTTTTGACGTGAAAATTCCTATAGAAGTAGTGCCTAATTTTATTGATATGCAAAAATATGATAAAGGTGCCTTTACAGATTGTCAGCGGGAAATAATGGCAGAAAAGAATGAGTTTATCATTACACACGTCAGTAATTTCAGGAAAGTAAAAAGAATTGAGGATGTAATTGCCATCTTTTATAACATACAGGAAAAAGTGCCGGCTAAATTAATGATGGTTGGCGAGGGCCCTGAAAAAGAACCCGCAGAGGCACTTTGTGTAAAATTAGGGATAGAAGATAAAGTAGTATTCTTAGGAAATAGTGACGAGGTTCATAAAATTTTATGTTTTTCTGATTTGTTCCTTCTTCCATCCGAAAAAGAAAGCTTTGGTCTGGCCGCATTAGAGGCTATGGCGTCAGGGGTTCCGGTTATATCAAGTAATACCGGCGGACTCACGGAAGTGAATATAGATAGTGTAAGTGGCTTTTTGAGTGATGTAGGAAATATAGAGGATATGACAGAAAAAGCTTTGTTTATATTACAAAATAAAGAAACACTGCATTCCTTTAAAGTAAACGCAAAAAAAGTGGCTTCTAAATTTGACATCCATACCATTGTACCTTTATATGAAAATTTGTATTTTAAAGCACTTGAAAACTCATTAATCAATAACCCTAACTAAATATATTATGAAATTTTTACTCCCCGCATGTCTCGCCATTGTCGTTCTTATTTCCTGTAATACCGGTAAAAATACAACCGGAAATGCTAATACTTCATTCGACATACTCTATGAAAGTGCCTATGGTGGAAAAGAAGAAAAGTCTTATGACGTTCTAAAAACAAAAGCTGAGTTAATGCAAAACACCCGCGAAATGGGATTGGATGAAACAACGCAAAATACATTAAATGCTGTGGATTTTTCTAATTACTACATAGTGGCATTACATTCCGGGATGAAAACTACAGGTGGCTATTCCATAACTGTGAATAATGTAGAAGTTAACGGGGATACAACTATTGTTCATGTAAAGGAAACAGGACCTAAACCGGGTGAAAATGTTACTATGGCTTTATCAAATCCTTTTAGTCTGGTGGCCATTTCTAAGAACACCAACATTATTTTTAAATAGAAATTTTTAACGCAAAGAAAAATCGCAACCCTAAAAAATAGGATTGCGATTTTTTTTATGCTTATAAGTATTAAAACTGGTATCTAATTCCCAGGGCGATATCAAAATTAAGATCATCTCTGTAATCCCCAAAACCGAACTCCGGTCTGAAATCCAAAGACAACAATAACGGGATATCAAAATTATACTCTATACCGATATCACCAGCAGCAAAAGCAAATGTTTCACTACGGCTTCTGTTATCAGGAAAGAAATCCCTGTCAAAACTAATACTGGCAACACCACCACCTACACCGGCATACCAGTTAAAACCGCCATCAATATTCCATACCCATTGGTGTAAACCCGTAAGTTTAAAAGCGGAATAATCCTTATGAGAACTCCATCCTAATCCAAGTTCAAGTCTGGTGCTTTCACTTAATCCACGTTGGTAGTTTAACTCTGTACCAAAACCATTACTATCCCCAATGCGAAGACCTATAGCATTTTTAGATATTAATTGCGCCTGAGATGCAAAAGTTACTCCTATGATTAATAAAGCTGTAAAAAATACTTTTTTCATTGTTAATTTGGTTTTAATGTTAATTGAAGACGAAATTAAGTTAAAATTTAAATATCCAAGTTTTAACATATCTAATCTTTTGTTAATAATATATAAAATGTGTTAACACATATTATTAGGAAGTCGTACTTTTAAGGCGATGAAAACACGCAATAGCAAAGCTTTGAGCAATTTAGCACACTCTTTTGAAGGGGAATTATTTTTTGATGATTTAACACGTGCTATTTATGCTACTGATGCTTCGGTTTACAGAATCATTCCCGATGGTGTTGTTTTACCAAAAAACATCCCGGATATTCAAAATTTAATTGCTTACGCTTTGGATACCCATTCTGCTTTAATCCCCAGAACCGCAGGTACATCGTTGGCCGGACAATGTGTAGGGGAAGGAATAGTGGTAGATGTTTCCAAGTATTTCACTAAAATTCTGGAAATTGACCAAAAAAATAAAACGGTGATTGTGGAACCGGGTGTTATAAGGGATGACCTCAATAAAATTTTAAAACCCCTGGGCTTTTTTTTTGGTCCGGATACGTCCACTTCAAATCGTTGTATGATTGGCGGTATGGTAGGAAATAACTCCAGCGGAACTACTTCCATAACCTATGGAGTAACCCGGGACCAAGTACTGGAAATGGAAACCATTCTATCTGACGGGTCTGTTGCTACATTTAAAACTATTTCCAAAGAGCAGTTTTTAGGTAAAACCAAAGAAAATTCCCTAGAAGGGAATATTTACAGGACTATTTATAAGCAGCTAAATGATAAGGAAGTCCGGGAACGCATTCAAAAGAATTTTCCTAACCCAAAAATCCATCGCAGAAATACAGGCTATGCAATAGATGAATTAATAAAGGCAGACGTCTTTTCTGAAAGAGAAAGTTCAATCAGTAAAGAGGGAGCGGGCTTCAATATGTGCAAGCTACTTTGCGGAAGCGAGGGCACTTTGGCTTTTACCACAAAAATAAAGTTACAACTCGATAACCTTCCGCCACCGGAAACGGTTATGATAGCCGCACATTTCAGTTCCGTTGAAAATTGTTTAAAAAGTGTGGTACCTGCCATGCAACACCATTTGTTCACCTGTGAAATGATGGATAAGGTAATTCTCGATTGCACAAAAGACAATTTAATGTATAAGGGAAACCGTTTTTTTATAGAAGGGGATCCCGCAGCTATTTTGCTTTTGGAAATAAAAGGGGATACAAAGGAAGATGTCACGTTACAAGCAGAAAAGCTTTTGGATACACTTAAAGCTACAGAGTTGTGTTATGCGATGCCGGTGTTACTTGGGGAAGACATTGGCAAAGCTCTGGAGCTGCGCAAAGCAGGGCTTGGTCTCCTTGGTAATATGGTGGGGGATAAAAAAGCAGTCGCCTGTATAGAAGATACAGCGGTAGCGCTGGAAGATCTGGCAGATTATATTTCAGAATTCACGGCTTTAATGAAATCCTATAACCAAAACGCTGTGTATTATGCTCACGCAGGTGCCGGGGAATTACATCTACGGCCCATTTTGAATTTAAAATTAGTGGAAGATGTCCGGCTTTTTAAACAGATTACCACAGACGTGGCACACTTGGTCAAAAAATATAAGGGTTCCATGAGCGGGGAACACGGGGATGGCATTGTGAGATCCTCGTTTATTCCATTAATGATAGGGGAAGAAAATTATGCGATTATAAAAAAAATAAAAAATGCATTTGACCCAAACAACATTTTCAACCCCGGAAAAATCGTTGCTCCACTTAAAATAGATGCTAATCTGCGCACTACCACAAATGCGCCGACCCCCGAAATAAAAACGCTACTGGATTTCAGTGATTCTCTCGGAATCCTTAGAACTGCCGAAAAGTGTAATGGTAGTGGCGATTGTAGAAAACCCGAAGGAGCCGGTGGTACCATGTGCCCAAGTTACCGTGTTACCAAAAATGAAAAAGAGACCACCAGGGCAAGGGCAAATGCATTGCGCGAATTTTTGACCAATAGCAATAAAGCAAATCGGTTTGACCACAAAGAATTAAAAGAAGTATTTGATTTGTGCATCAGTTGCAAGGGATGTAAAAGTGAATGCCCTTCCAATGTGGATGTCGCAGCGCTCAAAGCTGAATTTGAATACCAGTACCAAAAAACAAACGGACGCAGTTTTCGGTCAAAATTATTTGCCAATAACCATCGGTATAACAAACTGGGAAGTAAAACCAAAACACTGACCAATTTTGCTTTCAACAATACCATTACGTCAAAATTTATAAAGAAATTCGCAGGAATTGCACCACAAAGAAGCCTCCCTACTATTACAACTAAAAATATATATAAAGAGTTTGAACTAATTAAAAATCAATATACTATATCAAAAAATAAAGCGTATATATTTGTGGACGAATTCACCGAATATCTGGATACGGAAATCGGTATCGACACACTTCATTTATTACTTCATTTTGGTTATGATCTACAACTTTTAAAACATGCGCAGAGCGGAAGGGCATTTATTTCCAAAGGATTCCTCAAGGAAGCAAAAAAATGTGCGGATGAAAATATTGGGATTTTTAAAAATCTTATTTCCGAAAAGACTCCCCTGGTAGGTATTGAACCTTCGGCAATTTTGACCTTTAGGGACGAATATCTTCGGCTGGCAGAAGATACCGTTTCGGCTAAAAGTATTGCGGAACATACCTTTACAATTGAAGAATTTCTGGCAAAAGAAATTGCAAAAGGGACGATTGACGCAAGTTCATTTTCCGAAGAAGAAAAGCACATAAAACTGCACCTGCACTGCCATCAAAAAGCATTGTCTTCGGTAATGCCTACTTTTCAACTGCTCAACCTTCCCAAAAATTACAAGGTAACCGTGATTCCTTCCGGGTGTTGTGGTATGGCGGGTTCTTTTGGTTATGAAAAAGAACATTATGAGGTAAGTATGCAAATGGGGGAATTGACCCTATTTCCTGCAATACGCAATACACCTTCTGACGTGCAAATTGCAGCTACAGGCACGAGCTGCAGGCATCAGATAAAAGATGGCACTCAAAGGGAAGCATTGCATCCCATAACAATTCTTAGAAATGCCTTACTAAAGGATTAAAGTTTGGAGTGAATCAGCATAGCCGAAAGCAGGTCCCCATAATCTTCACTTTCATCTGCAATTTCTTCAATAGGGCGGCTTTTGTAGCCGTTAGGATTATAGGTGTATAAATTCCATTTTTCATGATTGTATTCCAAAGCAGTCAGGTTTTCAATCCAATCCCCGCTGTTTAGGTACAAGCAAGAACCTTTGGAATTTGTTTTTTTCTCTATTTGCGGTTGATGAATATGCCCACAGATCACATAATCGAATTCGTTTTCAATCGCAAGATCTGAGGCGGTGGTTTCAAAATCGCTGATGAATTTTACGGCACGTTTTACACTGGATTTAATTCTTTTGGAAAGTGAATATTTTTCACGACCCATTTTTAATAACGTCCAGTTGATTAGCTGATTGAGTAGAATAAGGTAGTCATAACCCCACCCGCCTAATTTTGCTATCCATTTAGCGTGCTGTATCGAAGCGTCAAAAACATCCCCATGAAAAAACCAGGCTTTTTTTCCATCCAGGTTTAAAATCAGCTTATCTACAATCTGGATATTGCCCATTTTGGTATCACTGAATTTACGAAGCTTTTCATCGTGGTTTCCGGTGATATAGTACACTTTGGTCCCTTTGGTGGCCAGGGAAATTATCTTTTTTATAATCTGTAGATGTGCTTTGGGAAAGTAACTTTTCCTAAACTGCCATATATCGATTATGTCCCCGTTCAGGATGAGTTTTTTGGGACGAATACTGTTTAAATAATGAAGCAACTCTTTGGAATGACAGCCGTAAGTGCCCAGGTGCACATCAGAGATAACTACTATATCTACCTTGCGTTTCAACATAGATTGGGTTTTTACAAAGGACTATATTTCCTATGGTACCCACAACAATTGCAGATTATCACTTACTTAAGCCAATGTTATGTTTTTGTCAAGTAAGCCCTGCAATCTTTAAATGTATATTAAGCCGAAATATTTTTAATTCTCTATTTTAAAAATTACATTTGTTCAAATTCAAACAAATGGCAGGCAATTCCTTTGGGACCATTTTTAAACTTACCACCTTTGGGGAATCCCATGGAAATGCCATAGGCGGTATAATTGATGGTTGTCCGGCGGGTCTCGCCTTGGATTTGGAGCAGGTTCAAAAAGAAATGCAGCGCCGCAAACCCGGCCAATCCAAAATTGTCACCCAGCGCAAGGAAGAAGATGAAGTAGAGTTCCTTAGCGGAATTTTTGAAGGAAAAACTACAGGGGCACCTATTGGGTTTGCTATTAAAAACACCAATCAAAAATCAAAAGACTATTCCCATAATAAAGACGTTTACCGCCCGTCGCATGCCGATTATACCTACGACAAAAAATACGGAATACGGGATCACAGGGGTGGTGGAAGGTCTTCTGCCCGGGAAACAGCTAACTGGGTTGTGGCAGGTGCTATTGCCAAACAACTAATAAACGATATTCAAATTCATGCTTTTGTTTCTTCGGTAGGGGATATTTTTACGGATAAACCCTATCAGCAGCTGGACTTTTCAAAGACAGAAACCAATGACGTAAGATGCCCTGACGAAGCTACGGCCAAAAAGATGGAGGCCTTTATCAAACAAATTAAAAAAGACGGCGA
>JBGTDF010000168.1:0-30320 GCA_041748455.1 Planktosalinus sp. | reverse complement strand
GCCCACACAGGTAATCACCGGGTTTTGATTGTCTGTTACCGTTACCGTAAAGCTGCAAACTGCTGTGTTGCTGCTTCCGTCTGTAGCCGTCCACGTAACCGTGGTGGTTCCCAGGTTGAAAACAACACCGTTTAGTGAAGTCCCTGTGCCTGTGGTGGCTCCTGTTAAGGTATAGGTTATGGAAGCAACGCTACAGTTGTCTGTGGCAGTGGCATTCCAGGCCGTTCCTGTATGGGTATAAGTACAAACTCCCGCGTTGGTGTTTACTGCCTGGTTGCCCACACAAGTAATTACCGGGTTTTGATTGTCTGTTACCGTTACCGTAAAGCTGCAAACTGCTGTGTTGCTGCTTCCGTCTGTAGCCGTCCACGTGACTGTGGTTGCTCCCAGGTTGAAGGCCACACCGTTTAAAGTGGTTCCTGTGCCTGTGGTGGCTCCTGTTAACACATATTCGGTTGTTGCAATACTGCAATTATCTGTTGCGGTGGCATCCCAGACAGTTCCGCTATGGGTGTAGGTACAAACTCCTGCATCGGTATCCATAGTTTGGTTACCTACACAAGTGATTACCGGTACTTCGTTGTCTTCTACCGTTACAGTAAAGCTACAATCGTCTGTATTACCGCTACCGTCTGTAGTAGTCCAGGTCACTGTGGTTTCCCCTAAGTTGAAGGTAACACCATCTAAAGTAGTTCCTGTTCCTGTAGTTGCTCCTGTTAACTCATATTCGGTGGTTGCGATGCTGCAATTATCTGTTGCCGTGGCATCCCAGGCAGTTCCGCTGTATGTATAGCTGCAGAATCCTGCGTCTGTATCGACTGTTTGGTCAGCTACGCAAGTGATTTCCGGGGAAATGTCGTCTATGATGGTTACAACTGTAGTACAAGTCGAACTGTTACCTGAGGCATCTGTTACCGTTAAGGTAACTGTGTTTTCTCCAAGGTCTGCACAGGTAAAATTAAGCTCTGTATCTTCAGTACTATAACTAACTGTGACATATAACCTTTTGAATGTTCCACCACAAGGGTCACCAAACACGTCATTGGTTGCAGGAATGGTAAAGCTATTGTTGCCAAGGGCATAACTTTCTACAATGCTTTGCGAATTTGCAGCGTGACAACCTCCTATGGTATAGTTGCCATTGGTTCCGTTAGGGGTACCATAACTGGCAAAGTTCACCGTTTCCACAAGAGCACCTGCAGGAAGGGTTATGGTAAGATTTTGTCCTTCACTAACTTCGGCAAAAGCAGTTAAAGTTTCCGAAAAGGTAAAGGTAATATCGTTACAGTTATCGGTACTTCCGTTATCCAGCATTTGAGCTGTTAAAGAGGCCTCGCCATTGGCATCGAGTGCCAGGGTAAACGGTGCCACGCACACAGCCACTGGAGCATCATTATCTTCCACAGTCACATTAAAAGAGCAAGTGTTAGTATTTCCTGAAGAATCTGTAACCACAAAGGTATTTGTAGTGGTCCCTACCGGAAATTCTGAGCCTGGAGGAAGTCCTTCTGTTTGCACTGTGGAAGTATTTTCCTTAACACGTCCGTCAATGGAAATTACCGAACTCCTGTCAAATCCATAAGAGATAGGTGTATTATAAACTACTCCTGAGGAACAAGCAATATATCCTGGAGAAGTTTCTGAAATTGTATTTCCTATATAGCCCACTAAGAAATCTGCATTACTTGGGGAAATCACTTCTACATAGATAACTGAATTTACAGGTATAAATACATCCATAGGAATATTGTGCATAAAAATGGATCCTGCAGGAACAAGGGAAGTGGTTGATGCATATGGTGTAACCTGACCGGATATTGGTGACACATACGAGGGCAGCGGATTTAAAATTTGGTTATCCAAATATAAATTAACTGTCATTACAGCGTTTCCGGCACTAGACCATATACCTACTGCTATATTATCTATTTGATAATCCTTTGTAACTCCTTCGGTCTGCAAATCATAAATTCTTAAATGGCCGCTCTCTGTACCGGCACAATCCAATGCATCTAAAAAGATTTCATCGTTTTGAGTTAATCTTAAAGTGGTGGATGTATTGCAATTATCCACAGGCTCCGGAAACTGATAATTCACAACCGCACCACATTCTCCTGGATCGTTAGCTTGGCTAATATTTGCAGGGCAAGAAATTACCGGAGCTTCGGTTTCATTTACTGTAACATCAAAACTACAAGATTCGGTAGTTCCATTACTATAAGTAACCTCAAAAGTGTTCGTTGTAACACCAACTGGAAATACAGATCCGGAAGGAAGGCCTGCAGTTTGGATTGGGGTCAATGGTCCATCTACAGGATCATTAGCAGTAACAGAATAATTTACTACTGCACCACAAATACCCGGGTCGTTAGAGACTGTGATGTCTTCGGGACAGTTAATGGCACGTACCAACCAAACGTAATTTGTATTTCCCGAGAGACAGTTATCATTAACATATGCTGACGTAGCAGTATTCGCACCTCCTGGGTCGTTATATCCCGGTGCTCCTAAATCAAGAAAATAATCTTGAGCTACTTCTTGACAACCCCCAACACCCCAGGTAGTTGCCCAGGCAGTTTCGGTTATTGTTGAAGGGTCTGTGGTATTCGGATTTGTAGAAATAGCGTAATTTGAAGGATTACCTCCAAATATAAGTGCAGCGGCCTGCACCACACTTAATACTGGCGGATTAGTTCCCCAATTCGGTCCATCATTAGTTCTAAAAGAGCCGACGTATGTCGCTGCTAATGGTGCTCTATTAAAGGTTTGGGAATTACTTATTGTCCGCTGAATCAAAGCCTCTTGAATTTGAGACTGCATTTCTGAAGAAATGGTGATTTGATTTGCATGCTGAGCTGAAGAGCTACTCTGCGAGGACTGAGATATTGTTTGTGCCGTAACGGCCCCTGCAATACCAAAAAATAGAATAATAAATGCTTGGGTAATTTTAATCATTGATTTAGTGTTTAAGTTAAAAAAAAGCATTAAAAATACACGTAGCAAATTCTTGCTACTTGAAGTAGTTTTTCTCATGGTTTAAAAAATTTTGGTTAAAAAGAATAAAATTTAAAAGGGACGAGTCACTGTTTTTACAGTGTCTCATAAAAGGACATAGAATTTACTATAGGTAAAAAATAATAAGCACGAAGTTACTCGTAAAGTATATTTTCTCATAGGGTTAATCGTTCCGGTTGGGGCAGAACAAAAATCGATGTAAATCTAGTATTAATATTCTTACAATTACTACGTACTTATACGTATATTCTGTCAAATTTTTAAAAAATAGCAAAATACTTTATGAATATACCTACCGATACTTTAAAAAAGTTAGGGATAAAAAGTCAACATTATAAAAAATTAGTTACTTTTAGTAACATATTGCATTGAAAATGAAAAGATTAAAAATATATTCTAACTCATATTAAATGCATTCTTTAAAAGTGCCGTCTTTAAAAAAACGGGGAGTAACCGAAAAGCCTTACGAGTAGGATAACCAACACTAAAATTCCATGCCAAAGTATGTTATAGAACGGGAAATTCCTGGTGCCGGAAATCTCACGGAAGAGCAGTTAAAAGCTATATCACAAACCTCCTGTAAAGTATTGCAGGAGTTGGGACCACAAATTCAATGGGTGCACAGCTATGTGACCACAGATAAAATCTACTGCATTTATAATGCCCCCAATGAAGAAACACTAAGAGAGCACGCATTCAAGGGTGGTTTTCCCGCTAATTCCATATCCCCGGTTTGGAAAATTATTGATCCTACTACAGCAGAAGTTTAAATTTCTATACTATTTTTTTCTTTAAAAAGAAGGGATAATAGTACATACAGAAAAATAATTACAGGTATTGCCACAAACCAGAAAGAAATCAACAAAACCAAACTCAGTATAAGAAAAATATACCTTAGGGAATTTGCTTTGAAACTTTTGGTTTTAAACTTTAGGGAGAAAAGGGGTATTTCGGCATTCAGAAGATAACAGCTTAGTAAAGTTGCCAATGCCAGCACCCAGGGATTCAAAATTACCTGATAAGCAAGGTCTGAAGGCTGGTAAATTAAAATAAGTGGCAAACTTATAATCCACAAGGCGTTTGCAGGGGTGGGCAATCCTATAAATGAAGAAGTTTGTCTCTCATCCACATTAAATTTTGCCAGACGGTATGCTGATGCCAAAACAATCAATAAACCAACCAGAGGGATAAAATTTGCCGTGCCCATCGTGAAGCTAATATCTGACCATAAATTGTCAGGTGTAGGTATTAAAGTGGACATAAACAATAGTTGCGCCATGACAATCCCGGGAACAAGACCACTGGTAATCATATCTGCCAAGGAATCCAGTTGAAGACCCACGGCACTTTCCACCTTAAATGCCCTTGCAAACAGCCCGTCAAAAAAATCAAAGAAAATCCCTAAAACCACAAACCCTGCCGCCAGTAAAAGGTCTCCCTGTAAAGCATAGATTACCGCTATACTTCCGGAAAGTAAATTACATAAGGTGATTGCATTTGGTATGTATTTTTTCATCGTGTGGCATTTATGTAGTGTAAAAATAGTAAAGTATTTTCGTCTAAGCCTTAAAAGAAACAATATCTAAGTAAAATTGCAGTTTAATAATTGAAAAAAAATCGATATTTGCATCAAAATCAGCCCTTGAAAAAGAAGTTATTTTTGCTATTATTTTTCAGCTCCATGATTCTCTCTGCGCAGACCGTTAGAAAATATTCCAACGAGTTCATGAACATAGGTGTGGATGCCCGTGCACTGGGTATGGCCAATGCAGTTACAGCAGCAACAAATGATGTTAATTCGGGGTACTGGAACCCGGCAGGACTGGTTCATCTGGAAGACAACCAACTATCTTTAATGCACTCTTCTTATTTTGCAAATATTGCCACTTACAATTATGCAGCCTTTGCTATGCCTCTTGACGACAGGAGTGCCGTGGGTTTTTCTGCCATTCGTTTTGGGGTGGATGATATTTTAAATACAACCCAACTTATTGACCAACAGGGAAATATTGATTATAACCGTATTAGCTTATTTTCTACCGCAGATTATGGTTTTACATTTTCTTATGCGCGAAAACTCCCTCTTGATGGTTTAAACTACGGTGTAAATGCAAAAGTCATTCGCAGGATCATCGGTAAATTTGCATCTTCCTGGGGTTTCGGATTTGATGTAGGGGTGCAATTTGAAAGGAACAATTGGATGTTTGGTATTATGGCAAGGGATATCACCACAACATATAATATCTGGAATATCGACGAAGAACAATTTGCGACCATACAAGGTGCTGTGGAAGGACAAAATCAGGATTTACCCGAAACTTCAGAAATTACTATCCCCAAACTGCAATTAGGAATGGCCAAACAATTTGACTTCAGTGGCGACTACTCGCTACTCGCTGCTGCCAATCTAAATATGCGTTTTGCACAAACCAATGATATTGTTTCCACCGAAAGTTTTAGTATTGATCCTGCCGTGGGGTTTGAATTTGGGTATATAGAACTCATCTATTTGCGGGCAGGCGTGGGCAACTTTCAAAATGTAAGACAACTGGACGGTACTGAACAAATAGGCTTTCAGCCGAATATAGGTGTTGGATTTAAATATAAAGGCATACAACTCGATTATGCACTTACCGATATTGGGGATCAAAGCGTTGCTTTATACTCTAATGTTTTTTCCCTAAAACTTGATTTTAGCGTATTCCGATAAGCTAAGCAAAACAATATATCCCTTCCCAATAATTATAATAAAAAAAGCACCTGAACTTCAGATGCTTTACCTATTTAAATGTATATGGCAAACCTATTCGTCCAATAACAAATTAAGTGTGACGTCAATATTATCGCGGGTCGCTTTGGAAAAAGGACAAATTTCGTGAGCTTCGTTAATGATCTCCTCGCCTACTTCGGTGGAAACACCCGGCAAATAGCAATCTAAAATTGCTGATAGCAGTAATCCGCCATCTTCATCTTTATTTATGCTTATTACAGCAGTAACGGTATAGTCCCCTAAATCCACTTCTTTTTGTTTTGCAATTACTTGTAAAGCTGATCCAAAACAAGCAGAATAAGCCCCGCCAAATAGTTGTTCGGGATTGGTCCCACTACCTCCATCACCACCCATTCCTTTTGGAACAGATAATTTAAGGTCAATCTTACCATCGTCTGAAGTAATATAGCCTCCTCTGGCTCCTGTAGCAGTTACTGAAGCTGTATATAATGTTTTCATAGTCAAAGGGTTTAATTTTTAATGAATAATATAATTATATTTATGCATAAATATAAGCTATAAAAGAGAGGGTTTCAAAATTCATATTCTTAAATTTGTCACAAATCACCATTATGGGTACTAAAAAAAACAGCAAATCTGCACTCGATGAAAAAGAAGGCGTTGCCCGTTTACCCCACGTGAATGTAAAGTCTGCTGCACATATAAAAACACACCGACAAAAAAACATTTCAAATAAAAAATTAATTAAAGATATTCTCTCCGGGGACAAAACAGCGCTTAGCCGTGCCATCACCTTAGTGGAAAGTACTACCCAAAAACACAGCCTGCAGGCACAGGAAATTATCAGCGCCTGTCTGCCCTATGCCAACAAGTCCATCCGCATAGGAATTACCGGTGTTCCGGGTGTTGGAAAAAGTACTTTTATAGAAAGTTTTGGAAGTATGCTTGTAGGTCTGGGAAAAAAAGTTGCGGTTCTAACGGTTGACCCCAGCAGTACCATAAGCGGGGGAAGCATCTTAGGCGATAAAACCAGAATGGAGGAACTGGTAAAAGAAGAAAATGCTTTTATTCGTCCTTCGGCATCGGGAACCTCCCTAGGTGGAGTAGCCAGAAAAACCAGGGAAACGATTATTCTATGTGAAGCAGCCGGTTTTGACACCATTCTTGTAGAAACTGTGGGGGTGGGCCAAAGTGAAACCGCAGTGCATTCCATGACAGATTTCTTTCTTTTGCTAAAACTTGCCGGTGCCGGGGATGAACTGCAAGGCATTAAAAGAGGCATTATGGAAATGGCAGATACTATTGTGATCAACAAAGCCGATGGCGAAAACATCAAAGCAGCTAACCAGGCAAAGGTTGAATTTAACCGGGCTTTACACCTGTTTCCCGCGAAGGAAAGCGGCTGGATACCCCAAACAGCTGTTTGTAGCGCATTACATAAAGAAGGTATAAGCGAAGTTTGGGAAATAGTGGAAAACTATATTTCCCTGACTAAAAACAATCATTTTTTTGAAATGGAACGTAAAGAACAAAATAAATTTTGGTTATTACAGTCGATTGATGAGCAACTAAAAATGGATTTTTATAACCATCCAAAAATAAAGGAAGAATTAAAATTGCAGTTGAAAGCTATCGACAATAACAAAACCACCCCTTTTGAAGCTGCAAAAATCCTATTCCAACTTAAAAAAGATTCTCAATGAATTATGAGTTTACGATAATAGTACCTGTTTACAATGAAGAAGAGGCCATAGACCGTCTTTTTCAACATTTAAAAAAATACCTTGCCATAGCAACCAAAAAAACCCGGGTTCTTTTTGTAGATGACGGTTCCACCGATAACAGTGCTGCTTTGATACGCTCCTTTTGTAATGAAAATGAAGGATTTTCTTATATTCTTTTTGAAAAAAACTCCGGCAAAGGTGCAGCCTTAAAAGCTGCATTTGATGCAACCGAGACTCCATTGCTTGGGTATATTGATGCAGATCTGCAAACCTACCCCGAAGATTTTGAACTGTTGTTTCCCTTCAGCGAAGAATTTGAACTGGTCACCGGATGGCGTAAACTGCGCAAAGACACTTTCATTAAACGCATCTCTTCTAAAATTGGGAATGGTGTGCGCATCTTGTTCACAAAAGACAATATGCACGACACCGGCTGCCCCTTAAAAATAATCAAAACAAATTATGCTAAGGAAATTCCCATGTTCAAAGGTTTACAACGCTTTTTGCCCGCTATGGTATTGCTTCAGCATGGTAAACTAAAAGAAGTGGTGATTAACCATTATCCGCGTATTGCAGGCAAATCCAAATACAGTTTTAAGAACCGTTTTATGGGCCCGCTGGTGGATTGTTTTGCCTATGTGTGGATGAAAAAAACTTACATCCGTTATACCATTAAAGAAAAAGGATGAGTAACTGGATGATTTATGCCATAGGGTTTCTAGCACAAATCCTCTTTTCGGGAAGGATGCTAGTACAATGGATTGTTTCCGAAAAACAAAAAAAAATAATCACTCCTACCCTTTTTTGGAAACTTAGTTTAGTCGCCTCTTTCTTACTTTTTATCTATGGGTACCTTAGGGATGATTTTGCCATCATGCTGGGTCAGACCCTTACCTATTTTATTTATATACGCAACTTACATTTTCAAGGGGAATGGGTAAAACTAAATAAGTATTTTCGAACATTTATTATTCTATTTCCTTTTCTGATAGTCCTTTATACCAATTTCAACAACGAATACAATCTCGAAAAGCTATTCCTGAACGAAGCCATTCCGTTATGGTTGTTGGTTTTGGGAAGTATCGCCCAAATTATCTTCACCTTACGGTTCGTTTACCAATGGGCTTATTCCGAAAAGAAAAAAGAATCTTCCTTACCTTTAGGGTTCTGGGTCCTGAGCCTTATCGGCTCCAGTTTAACCCTTGTTTACGGAATAATCAGGGAAGACCCGGTGTTGATTGCGGGGCACCTTTTTGGATCGGTAATATATATCAGAAACCTATTTATATTAAAAAATGAAATTAAAGAATAACCCTTTCTTGCTTTTGGTCCTCGTGTGCCTGGGTATCTTTTTTGTCAACCTGGACGCCATCTACATCAACATCATGGAAGCCAGAAACTTCATCACCGCCCGGGAAATGATTGTGGACGGCAACTGGATATTCACTTCCATGAACGGCTTGCCACGCTATGAAAAACCACCTTTACCCACCTGGATGACCGCAATCTCCATGATGGTATTGGGCATGGAAAGCCTTTTTGCCCTTAGGCTGCCGGCTGCCCTTATGGGAATGCTGGTGGTATTGATGACCTATATTTTTAGTTTAAAACTTACCGGTCACAAAATTTTTGCATTTGTTGCCGCTCTGATTGCTGCTACCTCTTTTCATATAATCCTTTCCGGAAGGGACGGACAATGGGATATTTTTACACACGCTTTTATGCTGGTCTGTATCTTCTTCCTTTACAAACTATTTACCAAAGAATCCCAACAGTACCGAAACGCCATAATCGCCGGAATTTTCTTTGTCTTCTCTTTTTTAAGCAAGGGACCTGTTTCCTTATATGCCTTGCTCCTGCCGTTTTTAATTGCCTATGGCGCAACATTTAAGTTTAAGGAAATGCGTTCCTTATGGCTTCCGTTAGTAGTCTTTGTTGTGGTGGCAATCCCAACATCCATTCTCTGGAATGTATATGTGTATACCCACGATACCACAGCAGTGACAGAAATCACTGCCCAGGAAACCGGAAGATGGTTGAATTACAACGTGCGACCATTTTATTACTACTGGAGTTTTGTGGTGCAAAGTGGACTGTGGACGATTCCTGCATTCACCGCACTGCTGTACCCCTATTTAAAAAATAAAGTTTTTGATAAAAGAGCATACTCATTTACCCTGATCTGGACATTGGCCGCTGTGGTTTTACTCTCGGTAATCCCTGAAAAAAAATCCCGCTACCTGTTGCCTGTTTTGATTCCGCTGGCGATGAATACGGCATTTTATATGGAATATCTTTTCCGAAGTTTTAAAACACTGACCTCCAAAAAAGAAACCTTCCCGGTATATCTTCATTTCGGGATTATTGCTTTCATTGCGTGTGCCTTTCCTATCGCTGCCTATATGTATTTTGGGGAAACCATTCAGAATTTTTGGATATGGTACCTAATTACCTCCCTGCTTTTAGTACCCATAGGTGTTGGAATCTTTATATTTCTTCGGAAAAAAGAAATTGCAAAAGCTTTTTATCTTTCCATAGCCTTTATCGTTTCTGTACTTTGCGTGGGCATTCCCATGGCTAAAGGAATTACCCAAAATCCGGATTATAACAATATAACGAATGTAAAACCCTATCTCGAAAAAGAAGATACCACCCTCTATGAGTTTAAGGAATTCACCCCCGAGATGATTTGGGAATACGGGAAACCAATCCCGGTTTTATTTGACGGGGAAAAGTATAATTTCCCGGAAGAGAATGGTTTCTTTATTCTAGTAACTACTTCAGAAGAAACCGAATTTCAAAACGTATTTAAAGAATATACCATTCAAAAAACCGACAGTTTTGATATGAACCCCGTGGGTGTGGACAACCGTTCCCATAAAGTACGGTTGCACCGTAATTTGTATTGGGTGGAAAAATTATAAGGATTTTTTGTAATTTGTATATCTTAATTTTTAAAAAGAGATGTCAAATACCTATACACAAATTCACATTCAATTAGTATTTGCAGTTCAAAACAGGGCTTGTTTGATACAAGATTCAAGGAAAAATGAGTAGTATAAATACATTACCGGCATTATTAAAGAATTTAACCACAAAGTATTAATTATTAATGGGATGCCCGATCATATTCATATATTGATTGGAATGAGACCAAACCAATCTGTTTCGGAATTAGCACGTTTAATTAAGGCAAATTCCTCAAAATGGATAAATACCCGAAAGTTTTTAAAGGTTAAATTCGTGTGGCAAGAGGGTTTTGGGGGTTTTTCTTATAGTAAATCCCAAGTAAAAGAAGTTATCCAATATATTAAAAATCAGGAAATACATCACAAAACCAAAACATTTCAAGAGGAATATATCGCATTTTTAGAGAAATTTGAGGTGGATTATGATGCTAGATATATTCTAAAAAAACCCGGAGTGATATGTTATTACAAACGGAATACTCAAAACAAGACGAAATAATATGTCATCCCTAAAGGGATTTGGTGTTTAACACATGTAATCTTTCTACCGATATATCGTCCCTAACGGGACTCGAATATATAAAGCTGGATGAATATGCCTTCGCATTAAACCCCGTTAGGGGTGAAATATTGGTAGAAAACCCATAACACAAGAAAAGAAAAACCCCGTTAGGGGTGAAATATTTTTTACGGTTGTTATCTAAATAATCCCATTTCATTTTATTCAATTCCTGAAATTGATATGTCATCCCTAAAGGGATTTGGTGCCTAAAACATGTAATCTTTCTACCGATATATCGTCCCTAACGGGACTCGAATTTATAAAGCTGGATGAATATGCCTACGCATTAAACCCCGTTAGGGGTGAAATATTGGTAAAAAACACATAATACTGGAAAAGAAAAACCCGCTAGGGGTGACATATTTTTTACGTTTGTTATCTAAATAATCCCATTTCATTTTCATTTTATTCAATTCCTGAAATTGATATATCATCCCTAAAGGGATTTGTGGATCGTTGTATTTCAATCATTCTACCAATATGTCGTCCCTAGCGAGACTCGTATTAATAAAACTTGATGATTTTGCATACAAATTAAACCCCGTTAGGGGTGGTATATAGGTAGAAAAATATCGATCACAAAGAAGAAAGAACCCCGCTAGGGGTGACATATTATTTACCTTTAGAGGTATTGCGCATCGCCCATTTTTGTTGTGCCAAATAAAACAAATACCCCAATAATCCACCAATAGCAAATCCGGAAATCACATCCAATGGATAATGCACGCCCAAATAGATGCGGCTATAGCCTACAATTGCTGCCCAAAATAACATAAAGTACGGTAAATATCTATAGGTGTTTTTAAACAGAAGTCCTATAAATACCGCTAATGCCATCGAACTCGCCGCATGTGCTGAGAAATACCCATAGCGTCCACAGCGCGGTGCTATAAATCGGATGATTTCTTTTAAATGTTCTTCCTGACAAGGTCTTGGACGTTCAAATCCATGTTTAAATAAGTTGGCCAACTGATCTGTGGCCGTGATCATTGCGGCTACCAAAACCATGATGAGCAGTGTGGCTTTCCAGCCAAAATGTTTAAATACTAAATACAACAACACCGCATACAACGGTATGGAGGAGAATTTAGAGGTTATTACCAGCCACATCCCATCCCAGGTAGAAGAACCAAGGGAGTTTAGGTACACAAACAATTGCTCGTCATAATGTAAAAGCTGTTCCAGCATTATTCCTCGTATCTGGAGATTTCGCGGTCATAAAATTCGGTTGCCTGTTGTATCAGGTTTTCGGTTTCTGCTTCCAGTTCTTTTTGGTCTTCATCGTCAAAATCTTCCAACCACTCCACCTCGTCATTTTCGAGGTTAATTATAAATCTGGGAAATTCAGTATGAACCACAAAAATAGCATTCGGATAATCGGTATTATCCCCTAACAAGAATTTCGGGAATTCCATAGTTTATAGTGTTTGCGCTACCGTATTGGTGCGAATTAATTTCTTTGTCAAATAATCAAAACGAAGATACAACAATAATGCAGAAAATGTCAAGCCGGCAAACAAGCCCAGCCATATACCTGTTGCGCCCATCATTTCTTCTTTTCCGAGGTAATAGCAAATGGGAAACCCTACTACCCAGTAGGCAATAAAACAGATTACCGTGGGTATCTTCACATCCTGCAAGCCCCTTAGCCCGCCAAGCAAAACCACCTGAAGACCATCACTAAGTTGGAACAGTGCCGCCACGATCAATAATCCGGAAGCTATGGTAATTACTTCGATATTATCGATATAATAGCTAGGAAGAATGTCCTTTAAACCAATAAAGCCCAGGGCAAAAACTGCCTGTATAAGCAATACCATCAGGAAAATGGAAAAGGCGATGCGGCGCAGGTCTTCAAAATTCCTCTTGCCTTTCTGGTTGCCTACCCTTATGGTAGCCGTGACACTAAAACCAACCGCGATCATAAAGGTCATAGAGGCTAAGTTAAGCGCAATCTGGTTTGCAGCCTGGACGTTTGTGCCTAGCATACCTGCTAAGAAGATGGATGCCGTAAAAATGGCAACTTCAAAAAACATCTGCAGTGCCGTGGGAAAACCCAGGGAAAACAGGCGTTTAAAAATGGTTTTATCAAGATGCTCGCGTTTGGACCACACAAAATACCTGTTGAATTTCTTTTTGTTTTTCATGATGACATAGATGAACCACAACATAAAGAACCTGGAGATCAGAGTCCCTATCGCTGCGCCAACCAGTTCCAGTCTGGGGAATATCCAGATACCATAAATCAGCAAATAGTTGAACACCACATTCACCACATTGGCGAGGATGGTGGCATACATCGCATATTTGGTTTGGGAGAGGCCGTCAGCAAATTGTTTGAATCCCTGAAAGAGCATCAACGGTATCATGGATAGCGCCACAATTTCCAAATAGGGAATTGCCAGTTCCACCACTTCGGGTGGTTGGTTGAGATGGAACAATATGGGCTTTGCTAATAAAAGCAACAGGAACAGCAGTACGCCGTTTATACCGCATAAAATCATGCCGTGGTGAAAAAAGGTGCGGCCGGTTTCTATGTTGTGTTCGCCATCTGCTTCGGCTATTAAGGGGGTGATGGCAAACGAAAAACCAATCCCAATGGATAATGCAATAAACACCAGGCTATTCCCCAAGGAGATTGCTGCCAGTTCTGCCGCACCCAGTTGTCCTACCATGAGGTTATCCACCAGACCCACCATGACGTGGCCCAGCTGGCCCAGCATTACCGGGAAGGCTATTTTAAAATTATACCTGAATTCTTTGGTGTAGGCACTCCATGCCATGACTGTAAACCTTGCATCTTTTGAGCGGCAAAGTTAGGTTTATTTGTAAAATTGCAGGGGAATATCCCAGGTTTTTTTATTGAAAAATAAAAGATATAAGTCCACAATGTATATCTTGATTATGTATCTATATTTCTATGTAATGTGAAAGGAAGTCGCATGATTAAACCGGGACTTGTCGCCCTTCCAAAATGCTTTACAAAACAGAGCCCAACAAAAAATGGAATTATTTTCTTTGGTCTTCCCTCGGTTTTCTAACAGTCTTATTCCAAAGATGTGTAAAAAACAAAAACTTCATTTATATTCCTGAAATTCAAGTATTTCTGATGCAAATAATTCCTTACTTTTACCTTTCAAATTGAATTTTTACATAAATTTGATACAATCAACAAAAACTTTTTAATATGAAAACAACACTAATTTTGTTAGCAATGTGCGTTGTTGCTTTTGGGCAAATGTATGCACAAGAAACAGCTAGAGAAAACCAATCTGATAGCGAAAACACTCTCAAAACCTATGTCATTGAACGGGAAGTACCCGGTGCCGGAAAATTAACCGCAGACGAATTAAAAGCTATTTCCCAAGGTTCTTGTGCGGTGCTGGAACAAATGGGCCCTAAAATTCAATGGCAACATAGCTTTGTTACCGGTGATAAAATTTATTGTGTGTACAAGTCTGAAAGTATCGAACTCATCGAGGAACACGCTATAAGGGGAGGGTTTCCTTCAAACGTGATCAGTGAGGTAGCAGCTGTGATTAGTCCGGCCACGGCAGAGCAATAAAACTTCCATTTTGACAGCAATGTAAGGGGTCTTGTTATATTCGCTCTTCATAGATTTCAACATCACAGCAACAAATTTTGCTGTGGCGGTAAAGTATGCTCAAAATCTTCCGCCACGTGACATATACCGTTGTGAAATCCCATATCTTTACTTTGCATTAAATAACCACAATGAAACACCCCTACAAAATACCCTCCCAAACCCGCATAGGCCATGTGCACCTCAAAGTAGCAGACCTCGAACGTTCACTTGCCTTTTACAGGGACTTGCTGGGTTTTGAGGTTACCCTGATGTATGGCGATCAGTCTGCGTTTATTTCTGCCGGCGGGTACCACCATCATATTGGATTGAATACCTGGCATAGTGCAGGTACACCTCCTGCTGCAAAAAACAGTGTTGGGTTGTTCCATACCGCCATTGTGTACCCCACAAGAAAAGACCTTGCACTTATCTTTAAGCGGTTGCGGGAGTCAAATTACCCATTTACCGGTGCCAGCGATCACGGGGTTTCTGAGGCATTATATCTGGATGACCCTGACTGTAACGGTGTGGAGTTGTACTGGGACAGGCCCAAAGAGCTATGGCCCTCCAAACCGGATGGTACTTTGGAGATGTACACCCGGGCACTGGATTTGGAGGATTTGCTTAGGGAAATCTAAGATAAATTTCTTAATCAAACTTATGTCCTATCTAACGTTGTGCTCTTTTGATTTGGATTGGGTGGACGATTGGGCATTTGCTGGACGAGATCCCCGCCTGCGCGGGGAGTTAGAGAGGTATATTCCCGTGTTTCCTATCTGCACGAACAACCTCTTTTCCTTCCAGCATACTAAACGCTTTTAGCAACTTTCTGCGGGTTTCCCGTGGCATGATAACTTCATCGATGAATCCGCGCTGAGCGGCTTCAAACGGGGTGGCAAACTTGGCTGCATATTCCTCCTCTTTTTCAGAGAGTTTCAATGCCGGGTCTGCTGCTGCCTCTATTTCTTTTCTAAAAATAATCTCACTAGCGCCCTTTGCACCCATCACCGCAATTTCGGCAGTAGGCCATGCGAAGTTCAGATCGGCTCCAATATGTTTGGAATTCATTACATCATAAGCCCCTCCGTATGCTTTTCGGGTAATAACCGTTACTCTTGGAACAGTCGCTTCGCTTAAGGCATACAACAGTTTTGCGCCGTTCAGGATGATGCCGTTCCACTCCTGGTCGGTTCCGGGAAGGAAACCCGGCACATCCACCAGCACCAGTAACGGGATATTAAAACAATCGCAAAAACGGGTAAAACGTGCTGCCTTTTTAGAGGCATCCACATCCAAAACCCCTGCAAGGCTCATCGGCTGGTTAGCCACGATGCCTATACTCCTTCCGCCAAGACGGGCAAAACCCACGAGGATATTGTCTGCATAGTCTTTGTGGATTTCAAAAAAGGAATCGGTATCGATAATTCCCTGTATCACTTCGTGCATGTCGTAAGGCTTGTTGGAACTGTCAGGCACGATGCTTTCCAGAACCTCTCGGTATTCATCCCCTAAGGTGTACTCGAGTTTTTTGGTGGTTTCTTTATTGTTTTGCGGAATATAGCTCAGCAGTTTTTTTACGTCCTCCAGACAGGCTATATCACTTACCGAAGTGATATGCGTCACACCCGATTTCGTAGCATGCGTCCTCGCCCCACCGAGTTCCTCGGAAGTTACATTTTCATTGGTTACGGTTTTCACCACGTTGGGTCCGGTAACAAACATATAGCTGGTGTCCTGTACCATTAAGGTAAAATCTGTCATCGCAGGCGAATACACTGCCCCACCGGCACAGGGTCCCATAATGGCAGATAATTGCGGGATTACCCCGGAAGCCTGTACATTGCGGTAAAAAATATCGGCATAGCCACCCAGCGAACGAACGCCTTCCTGAATGCGCGCCCCCCCCGAATCATTGAGCCCGATGAGGGGTGCACCTACTTTCATAGCGTGATCCATCACTTTGCAGATTTTCTCTGCGTGGGTTTCTGACAATGCTCCGCCAAAAACCGTAAAGTCCTGGGCATACACATAGACCAGTCTGCCGTTTATTGTGCCATATCCTGTCACCACGCCATCGCCATAATAGATTTCTTTGTCCATACCAAAGTCGGTGGTGCGGTGGGTTACCAGTATGCCTATCTCTTCAAAAGAGCCTTCGTCCATGAGGTATTCGATGCGCTCGCGGGCGGTGAGTTTTTTCTTTTCGTGTTGCTTGTCAATACGTTTCTGACCGCCGCCTAATTTGGCGAGGGCAATTTTTTCCTGTAATTTTTTCGTGTTATCGCTCATACCAAACATACCCGCGAAAGTGGGCATCTCGTTGTTAATATTTCTAATCTTTATTCAATTCTGTTAATCCTATCCACACCTTTTACTAAATTCAAACTCCGGCTTTGTTTGTAACGCAGAGTTTCACAGAGGTTCCGCAGAGTTACACAGAGGGTTTCGCAAAGTTCGCAATGCAATTTCTCGCAAAGTCGCAGAGCCGCAAAGATTATCATCCTACTCCGGTTTCGACTCCCAGCCTATGGCGGGCGCAGCGCTCAACCTCCGGATCCGGAAACATCAAACCAAAAACTTTTAACCAATGAAATCCCTCAAAACCCCTACCACATAATCCACTTCCTCTTTGGTATTAAAGGCCGAAAATGAAAAACGAATGGACGGTTTTTTGCGGTCTTCTTCATTGAGTATGGCTTCCAGGACATGCGAACCTTTATCGCTTCCGCTTTGACAGGCACTTCCTTTGGAACAGGCAATGCCTTTTAAATCCAGTTGGAACAACAGCAACAATGATTTTTCTGAAGAAACCGGCAGGCACACATTTATTAACGTATAGGTGCTTTTTTCAGCATCGGTGCAGGAGGCATTAAACTTGACCCCCGGGATATTGGATTTTAATTCCTGAATAAAATAGTTTTTTAAATCGCTAATGTATGCTTTTTCTTCCTCCAATCGCTCGTAAGCAATTTTGAAAGCCGTTTCCAGTCCTGCGATATTGTGAACAGATTCCGTTCCGGCACGCAGGCCCCGCTCCTGTTCGCCGCCAAAAATCAACGACTGCAAACCACTGTTTTTTCTTACGAAAGCAAAACCAACTCCTTTGGGACCGTGGAATTTATGTGCTGCAACTGCTGTAAAATCAACAGGAATAGCCCCAAGATCCAGATGGTAATGCCCAATGGATTGCACGGTATCTGAATGAAAAAGCGCGTTGTTTGCTTTGCAAAGTTTTGCCACACGTTCTATGTCGAGAATGGTTCCTATTTCGTTGTTCACGTGCATCAAACTCACCAGGGTTTTTGCATCTGAATTTTGCAACAAACTCTCTAAATGGGCATAATCCACACAACCACAGGCATCCAACTGTACAAAATCAATGTGGGTATTGTAAATTTTATGTACTTGTTCAATGGTGTGCAAAACGGCGTGATGCTCAATGCGGGACGAAATAATGCGCTGTACGCCTAAATCCCTCACGCAACTAAGCAGTACCAGATTGTCTGCTTCTGTACCACCTGAGGTAAATATAATTTCCCCGGCTGAAACGTTAAGAATGCCTGCAATGGTTTTTCGGGTGTTTTCAATTATAGCTTTAGATGTTCTTCCGTAAGCGTGTGTGGATGAGGGATTTCCGTAATCTGTTTTCATAACTTCGGTCATTCTTTCAATGACTTCGTCCCGAAGTTGTGTGGTTGCTGCGCTATCAAAATATACTCGCTTCATGGGCACAAAAATAGATTAAATAAAATTATTTGGTTTTCGTTCCGTTATAAGTTTCGCAAAACTATTACTTTTGTCGAAGACACCACAACTTATGAAACGTTTTTTTATTTTTTGCCTCTTTTTGGTAGCCTTGCAATCCTGTGATGATGGTGATATTATTGTTACCTCTTTTGATTTTGATGATATAGCATTGCAGCGTTGTGGAAATATAGGACAATATGTTTTTTTTAAAATAAACACGGTGAACCTGGAATCGCTTTCCCTGCAATTAAACACACAGGACTCTATATTGCAAAGTCCTGCCGTTAGAGAATATAACCTCAGTACAGCCGGAAATGTGGTAAATTACAGGACTTATAACGGTGATATTACCCCTGCTTATTTTTGCAGTTCGGTTCCGCCCACAACTCCTGAAGTTGCATTAAACTACACCAGCACACAAGGTACTGCCATTGTTACTACAGAACCTGTCTTTTTTGTAACCACATCGGGCACGCTAACAGATTCCATAGTTGCTTTTTCCACAAACATTTTATTGCAAAACCTGCGACTGGAAAGTGACTCTGAAAGTTTGACCCAGCAAACACTGGAGATGGGCACAGTAGAAACACCTGCAAATTAGAAAAGAATTATATTTTAAACTTTAGGATTCTGAAAGAAATAAACTTCGGTTGCTCCCCTGCCGTATTTCTGGTAATCGGCATCATAGAATTTTAAATTGTCATAGCGACGGAAGAGGTATTCCAGTTCTGTGCGAAGCACCCCTTCCCCTACACCGTGAATAAAAACCACACGTTGTATCCTCTTCTGTACTGCAAAATCAAGTTGTCTTTTAGCCGTATCCAGTTGTAACGAAAGCATATCATAGTTATCCATCCCTTTAGCGGAATTGATCAACTGGTTTATATGCAAATCCACTTCCATGGCGGGTTGCATACGTTCCTTTCGGGGAGGTGCGATGGTATTTTTTCTTTTTGGGGCTTCTTTTTCCCGAATGACTTCGCGCATGGACATACCGGGATTTCCGGAAAGCTCTTTGGGATTTTCCATTTTTATGAGATCTTTTTCTGAATAGGTAATGGTAAAACCATCTTTGGTAAGCACCTCAATGTGGTCCCCAACTATGGAAACAACCGTTCCTTCCATAGCTTCGTCCAAAACACTTACGCTATCCCCCTTTTTAAATTTCATGAAAATAGATTTCAGCAAATGTAGGGGTAATTTAGAACATTCAAAAAAAACCGGACGTGTTTAATGCCCTTAAATGCATAAAAAAGAGGTTAAAAACAGAAGCAAAAACAGCCTAAATGAAATACAATAGCGCACTAGGTATCAAGTATCTAAAAGAAATATTTTTCCCTTTTTTTAACATGAATTTAAAAAATAATTGTACATTTGGTTGTTAATAACCGCAGTTAGACCCCAAACTACTGTCTTTTTTAAAAGAAAAAATTATGAAACACCTACTACTTTCAGCAACCCTATTGCTGTTTTCAAGTTCGCTATTCGCACAATTGCATGTGCAACCTAATCCCACTACATCGACGGACTCCTATGTGTATGCAAACGACGTCGTTCTTTATGTACATCAGGGCGTAAGTTTAAATGTAAATAACAATAATCCCGATACAAGGGCAAGTGTTTATTTGAGAGGTGATGCACAACTTATTCAGGGAACTAACGATCTTTCCACAAACACAGGGAACGGCCATCTGTCCGTATGGCAACGTGGTTGGGCAAATGCTTTTGACTATAACTACTGGGCATCCCCTATAGGAAACCCCAATGATGCTGTTATCGGAAATACCCGCTTTGGGATTCCCAGGATTTTTGACGTACAAGAGGATACTCCAGGTACATTACATAAAACACGTAGCTTCCAACAGAGCTCCACCAGTTCCTTAAACGGGGATGCTCATATTGTTGGGGATCCTGCGCATAATATCCCCTTAAGAGTGTCCAACAGATGGATTTATACCATGCGTGCCCAGAGTGGGTATGCCAACTGGATTTATATAGGAAGTCAAAATGGTTTGACAGGTACAGGGCTTGCGGCCGGGGAAGGTTTCACCATGAAAGGAACGGGAACAACCGGTGCTGCTGCTGTTGCTCATAATCAATTATACGACTTTAGGGGAAAGCCCAATGACGGTAATATATCTGTACTTGTTGCAGGTACTGTAGCCGATCCACAGGAAACACTCACCGGAAATCCCTATCCATCTGCTTTGGATATGGCAGCTTTTTTAGATGTTTCTGCCAACCCAAATATTCAAGGAACAGCTTATTACTGGGACCAAAACCGCACTACAAACTCCCATTATATTACTGCCTACCAAGGTGGTTATGGTGCTTGGGTACCGTTAGGTGGAGTAACAATAGCTCCCTCAGGTACCTCAGGAACTTATACTGTACCGGTTTACCAAATGGCAGATGGTTCCGGTACTCCAATTCCTGGTAATGTAGGTGGGGGAATATATGTAGAACGCCGCTTTGCCCCTATAGGGCAAGGGTTCATGGTAAAAGGAATTGCATCTGGAACAGCTAATTTTAACAACAGCATGCGCATTTATGTACCACAATCTACCAGTGCGTACAGTAATTTCAGAAATCCGGGAAATGGATCTTCATTTCTTTCAGCAGGGGCTGTGGTAACACCACCACCCGCACCGGAATATGTATATCCTACCCTACGTTTTAATGTAGAAATCAATGACTCTTATGCCAGGGATATGGTTATGATGTTTTCAGAAGAAAGCACCAAAGGCGAAGACAGGGGCTATGACGGCAGGCATCCTTCCGTAATACCAGCAGGCGATGCCTTCTGGAAACTGGAAGACGAAACTGCACCGTTTGTTATACAAACCCGTCCTTTTGATGAAATGGATGTGATTCCTTTAGGTATAAAAACCAAAAATGGCGCAAACAGCTTTAAAGTAAAAGTTGTTGAGGCGCACAACTTTAACAGGAATATGTATTTGTATGACCTGCAAAACAACCAGTATCAAAGACTAGGCCTTAATGATGACGCAATCATCAACTACAGCGGTGGTGCAGGAACCATAACAAACAGGTTTTTTATAGTTTTCCGCAGGGGAATTCAGGATGTTAATATCCCTACAAAAATTGCTGAAATGAATATCGATTTCTTCCAGAACAACCGTCTTTCGCAACTGGAAGTATATAACCCCGAAGTAATAGACATTAAGACTGCCTGGGTTTTTGATATGAGCGGTAAAAAAGTTATTGAAGAAAAGAATTTAGGCAAACAACGCAGCTATACTTTCTCTACTGCTAATTTAAGCAGCGGGGTTTATATGGTGGTATTGACCACTGTAGAAGATCTGGTTATTGACTATAAAGTAACGGTACACAATAAAAATTAAACTTTCTTTTCTATTTTTACAGAATGGAAGATTACATGTTGCCGTGTTTAAATAAAGAATTATTCGGTCTCGAATGTTTGGGCTGTGGCATACAACGTGCCACGGTCCTTTTTTTTAGGGGTGATTTTGCAGGGGCATTCCATATGTACCCGGCTATTTATCCCTTGCTTCTATTGTTGCTTTTTCTCATGTTCAATCTCTTTGTAAAATTCAGGCACGACTTTAAAATAAAGGTGGGGTTGATATCTATTACCATTCTTGTGGTATTGATAGGGTATTTCGAAAAAATGTTTGGGTAGATTTTTTAAAATTAATTAGGATATGTATAACAATTTTTAGTAATTTTCATCAGCAAAAGAATGTAATACACCTTTCATTAGCTATTTTGATAATTAACCAACTAAAATAAATATGGAAAAACAAACATTACCTAACTCGACCCTCATTTTAATCTTCGGTATTTTATCCATTCTTACGTGTTGCTGTTATGGTGTCCTGGGATTGATATTTGGTGTCATCGCCGTCGTGATGGCCAAAAAAGCAACAGACCTCTACATAGCAAATCCCGAACTATACACCGGGCACAGCAATGTAAAAACAGGTAAAATACTCGCAATTATAGGGATTATCTTAAGCGCCATCTATTTACTGGTAAACATATATTTCTTTGTAACCATTGGTTATTCCGGAATTCAGGAAATGCAGGAAGAATTAATGCGCGAATACGGTATGTAATCATTTCCTTATCCTAAAAACACAAAGCGGCTTTTCAGCCGCTTTTTTTATGCATTTCTTTCTTTTAAAATAGGTGAACATCTTACCGGATTACCTCTCATAACCAGGATTAGAAATGGCACAAGTGTGTTAAAAATTATGTATTTACCTAAGGATTAATTTATTATATTTATGGTAACTAACTAAATAATTTTTTTCGTATGGAAGATTTAACCAACCAACATCAACCTTTAAAAGTTTCTGAATGGGTGATTACCCTTTTGATCACAGCAATCCCGTTAGTGGGTTTGATTATGCTTTTTGTATGGGCATTCAGTAGTGACACCAATGTTAACAAAGCAAACTGGGCAAAAGCAATACTAATATGGTATGCTATATTGCTGGCCCTTTATTTGTTGTTTTTCCTGATTTTTGGCGCCGCTTTATTTAGTTCGATGAACTATTAATAGTTGCTGTGTAAAAGTAAAAACGCCCTAAGGGGCGTTTTTTTATTTTTCAAATTCTTTCAGTGTCTTGGTAATTATGGATACACAATCCAGCAGTTGTTCTATATTCATCACCAACGGTGGTGCAAACCTAATAATATTGCCATGAGTGGGTTTTGCAAGCAAACCATTATCTCGGAGCCTTAAACAAATATCCCAGGCTGTGGAGCTGTTTTCATCGTCATGGATTACTATGGCATTTAACAAACCCCTACCGCGCACTAAAGAAACAATGGAACTGCTGTCCACATATTTTTGCATTTCACTTCTAAAAAGGTTACCTAGTTTGCGCGCGTTCTGTATAAGATTTTCTTCTTTCACCACATCCAGTGCCGCCATACCTACTGCAGCTGCAACAGGATTTCCACCAAAAGTAGAGCCGTGTTGTCCCGGGTTTATAACATTCATGACCCCATTATCTGCCAATACTGCAGAAACGGGATATGCCCCACCGGAAAGTGCTTTTCCTAAAATCAAAATATCAGGTCTGCTATAGGTCTCCTGGCGCTCGCAATGTCCTTCACAGGAACATTTTCCGCAAACAGCAAGTAGAGCTCCTGTTCGTGCGATACCTGTTTGAATTTCATCTGCCATAAAAAGCACATTGTGTGCATTACACAACGCTTTTGCTTTTTGCATAAAATCATCAGCAGGTGTATAAACTCCTGCCTCTCCCTGAATAGGTTCGATAAGAAATCCTGCTACGTTTTTAGAACTTTGTAAAGCTTTTTCCAAAGCTGCAATATCATCGTAAGGGATTTTTATAAATCCGGGTGTAAACGGTCCAAAGTTTTTTCTGGCGTTTTCATCATTGGAAAAAGAAATAACCGTGGTGGTCCTTCCGTGGAAATTGTTTTCACAAACAATAATCTCAGCTTGTTTTTCGTCCACCCCTTTCACTTCATAGGCCCATTTCCTCGCTATTTTAATAGCGGTTTCCACAGCCTCGGCACCGGTGTTCATCGGCAATACTTTATCAAACTTGAAATATTCGGTAATGTATTTTTCATAAGGGCCAAGCATATCATTATAGAAAGCCCTTGAGGTAAGTGTGAGCGTTTCTGCTTGCTTCATCATTGCATTTACAATTTTGGGATGACAGTGTCCCTGGTTCACCGCAGAATATGCAGAAAGAAAGTCATAGTATTTTTTTCCTTCCACATCCCATACATAAACCCCTTCTCCCCTGGCAAGTACCACAGGAAGTGGATGGTAGTTGTGTGCCCCGTGCTTATCTTCCAAAGCAATAGCTTGTGCTGATGTAATTTTGTCTAAAACCGGCATAACATAAAAATTTTAAAAATTGTACTTGAGTATTCCTTGCTTTCCTGAAAAGTAAAAATATCAGAAGGAGAGAAATCATCCGGAAGTGTACAAAATTAGTCATAATTGTTTATATTTTCGTAATGGCTATGGCTTATCTTTTCAAATAATCTATTTTTGCGCTATGGCAAGAAAAAATACTAAAAGGCAAATATTTGAATCTGTGGAAGTGCTGGATGCCGGTGCAAAAGGAAAATGCATCGCTAAAGCCCCTGACGGAAAGGTAATTTTCATTGGCAACGCCATTCCGGGGGATGTGATAGATGTGCAAACCACCAAGAAACGCAGTGCCTATTATGAAGGAGACGCAATAGCTTTTCATACCCTTTCGGAAAAAAGGACCACCCCTGTTTGTATTCATTTTGGTGTTTGTGGCGGTTGCAAATGGCAGAATATGCAGTATAGCGAACAACTTTTTTACAAACACAAAGAAGTAGAAAACAACCTGAAACGCATAGGTAAAATAGAGTTGCCTGACTTGTACCCCATACTGGGTTCAGAAAAACAATATTTCTACCGAAATAAAATGGAATTCTCGTTTTCAGACAGCAGGTGGCTGTCCATGGATGAAATACGCTCTACAGATGAAATATTCAATAAGAATGCGCTAGGTTTTCATATTCCCGGTATGTGGGACAAGATCCTGGATTTAAAAGAATGCCACTTGCAAGGCGACCCTTCCAATGCCATACGCATTGCCGTCAGGGATTTTGCAATTCAGAACGACCTTACTTTTTTTAATGCCAGAGGGCAGTACG
This sequence comes from Planktosalinus sp., assembly GCA_041748455.1. GTDB lineage: Bacteria > Bacteroidota > Bacteroidia > Flavobacteriales > Flavobacteriaceae > Planktosalinus. The sequence goes on along the minus strand of JBGTDF010000168.1, from coordinate 5,320 downwards.
GACTTTTACGCACGCTGATGATCAGGAATACATCTATAGGCGAAGTAATGGTTTTAGTGCAGTTTTTTGAGGATGATAAAGAAAAACGGGAACTTCTTCTGGATTTTATAGCCGAAACTTTTCCGGAAATCACTTCCCTACTCTTTGTGATAAATTCCAAAGGCAATGACACACTTTATGATCAGGACATTATGCTGTATAAGGGAAAGGATCATATTTTTGAAGAAATGGAAGGATTGCGTTTTAAAATAAATGCCAAATCGTTTTACCAGACCAATTCAGAGCAAGCCTATGAATTGTATAAAGTCACGCGGGATTTTGCAGGACTTACCGGAAACGAAATTGTCTATGACTTGTATACCGGAACGGGAACCATTGCCCAATTTGTAGCCAAAAAAGCCAAAAAAGTAGTAGGTGTGGAATCTGTACCTGATGCTATAACAGCCGCAAAGGAAAATGCAAAATTAAATGGCATTACTAACACGGCATTTTTTGTGGGGGATATGAAGAAAGTATTTAACGATGCCTTTATCCAACAAAACGGCATTCCGGATGTTATTATTACAGATCCGCCGCGGGATGGTATGCACAAAGATGTGGTGGATCAAATATTGAGCATTGCACCACAAAAGGTTGTTTATGTTAGCTGTAACAGCGCTACACAGGCGAGGGACCTTGCTCTTATGGATGCTATTTATAAAGTAACCAAAGTGCAGCCGGTAGATATGTTCCCACAGACGCATCACGTGGAAAATGTTGTACTTTTGGAAAAACGATAATTAAAAAGGAAACGTTTAAATAACTATAATCAGGGATCAGACCAGTATGCAAAAAAAGATTTTATATGTATTTCTAAGTTGTTTGTTTTTTGTTGCCGGATGTACCCGTGACGATATTTGCACTTCCGATACTTCCAAAACACCCTTGTTGATCATTCGCTTTTACAATATAAATTCCCCGGATTTATTAAAACCGGCACCGGCATTAACTATAACGCAGGATGGTGGCGATCTCATTTTGTTAGACCCTGTAACAACCGATTCCATTGCTATACCATTACAAACAAACGCAGATATCACGACGTATTCTTTTGAAATTAATGCCGCGGACGGTATTCCGAAGGAAGACTTTTTAAGTTTTTCCTATACCCGAGAAAATGAATATATAAACCGTGCCTGTGCATACCGCGTAAATTATACTAATTTGCTTTTTACGCAGGATAGCACCTCCTCCACGAGCTGGATACAAAATATAGAGATAGTAAACGATAGCATTAATGCAAGAAACCAAAATGCAGCACACATTAAAATTTTTCATTAGTCTTTTTCTGATAGGAATACAATCGGTAAGCTCCCAAACCACCAATGAAGTGGTGACTGACAGTATAGATTACAGGGAAGCTTATGGTTTGCGTCTGGGGGTGGATTTATCCAAGCCGGCTCGCACACTTTTAGATGAAAATTATTCCGGTTTTGAAATTATGGGGGATTATCGGGTTTATAAGGATTATTACGCCGCTATGGAGCTTGGTAACGAGCAAAAAACCACATTTGATGATAATATTACCTCAAAAGGAAGCGGTAGTTACCTTAAAATAGGTTTTGATTACAATGCACATAATAATTGGGCTGGACTAAACAATGCCATTCACGGCGGACTGCGGTATGGTATTTCCAGTTTTGATCAGGAGCTTTTAAGCTATACCATAGCTACGGAATCGATATTCTTTCCGCCGGATATAAGGGATGAACCCATAACCTTCAGCAGTTTGAATGCACATTGGATAGAATTGATTATAGGCGTTAAAACCGAAGTATTGCCAAACCTGTATTTGTCTTTAAACCTGCAGTTAAAAAACCGGATCAGCGAGAAAACCCCTGAAAATTTTGAAAACCTGTACATCCCCGGCTTCGGAAGGACCTATGAAAACAGTGATTTTGGTGCCGGTTTTGGGTATGGGATATCTTATTTGATTCCTTTGTACAAAAAATAATCCCTCAAAAATTTCAGCAAAAAAAAAGAAGGCATTTCTCTTAATTCTTGCTTGCCTTTTTGCTTCCGCTATACATTTGGTAATTCACAAAGCGGGCTTCCAGCTTGCCATTAAACACTTTTATTTTTCTGGATGGGCGCAAGCCCACAAACTTCAAAGCTTCCAGGTTTGCGGTAATAAACCACGCCTGTGAATTGGGGTAACTGCGTTTTAAGGTATCCCCAATATCGGTATAAAAGTCCTCCATATCGATGGAAATACGTTCGTCATATGGTGGATTAAATACTATATATAATGGTGCATCCCCTACTTTTTCCGTGTCAAAAAAGTTGTGTTGCTGTACCGTGATAAACTCCTCTAAATTGGCGTTTTTTATATTTTCCTTGGATTTCATTACCGCAGAGGCATCTGTGTCATAACCGGTAATTTTAAAATCAAAATTGCGAATGCGTTTCATAACCGCAGTTTCGATAGCCATAAAAAGGGTTTCGTCATAATCCACCCAATGCTGGAAACCAAACTCACTTCTATTTATATTCGGTGGAATATTGCAGGCAATCATTGCAGCTTCAATCAAGATCGTGCCACTACCACACATAGGGTCCAGTAAGTCGCATTGACCGGACCAACCTGCATGCAGCAGTAATCCGGCAGCAAGAACTTCATTAATAGGCGCAATATTGGTAACGGTGCGATATCCCCTTAAATGCAAACTTCCGCCGGAGCTGTCCAGGGAAACTGTACAAACATCGGTTTGAATATGAATGCTGATTCGCAGATTGGGATGGTCAGTATCAATATTTGGGCGAACACCGGTCGTGTCCCTGAATTTATCGACAATACCGTCTTTCACCTTGTGAACAACATATTGCGAATGCGTAAAATTTTCAGAAAACAAAGTAGCTTCAACCGCAAAAGTATCTTCTGAGGACATATATTCCTCCCAGTTCATATCGTAAATTTTACGATGCAAATCGTGGTCATTTTTTACTTTGAAAGTATGTATAGGTTTCAGGATTTTAATGGCAGTGCGCAGGCATAAATTAGCTTTGTACATAAAGCCGGTATCTCCTTTAAATGTTACATTTCTTGTGCCGATGGCAACGTCCTGAGCACCAAGATCACGCAATTCTTTTGCGAGTATTTCTTCGAAGCCAAAGAAGGTTTTGGCGAGCATTTTAAAATTATTTTCCATAAATCAACTTCTCTATAGCGCAAAAATACGTTAATTTAGGCGTGTTAAAGAATCGCAATGCAAAAAGAAACAGAAAATTGGTTTACTTCCTGGTTTGATACCCCCTACTACCCCATTTTATACAAAGACCGTGATACAGAAGAAGCTGAATATTTCATGAAACATATCACAAAATTCCTTCAAATAAAAAAGGGACAAACCATTTTAGATCTCGCTTGTGGTCGTGGCAGGCATTCTGTAAGTTTAAATGAATTGGGTTATGATGTAACGGGAGTGGATTTATCACCCGAAAGTATATTGTATGCGAAAGCATTTGAAACGGATACTTTACACTTTGAAGTTCATGATATGTGCAAACCCTATCCCAAAAAATTTGATGCCGTATTTAATTTGTTTACCAGTTTTGGCTATTTTGAAAAGGAAGAAGACAATTTTAGAACGATAGCAGCTATCAAAGCAAATTTAAAAGATAACGGAAAAGCAGTTATTGATTTTATGAATGTGAACCATGTCATTAAGAATCTGGTGGAAAGGGAAACCAAAACAGTCCATAAAATTACTTTCCATATGCATCGCTATGTAAAAGATGGGTATATTTTTAAGGATATTTCCTTTACTGATAACAAAGAAGAATTTTTATTTACGGAAAAAGTAAAAGCCCTTACTCTGGAAGATTTTATAGTATATTTTCAAAAGGCAGGTATTGAATTATTGCATACTTTTGGGGATTATCATTTAGGAACCTTTAATTTGGAAAATTCGCCCCGATTAATTCTTATATTTAAGTAATGAATTACCTCTTACCCATTTTAGCCATCGTTGCGGGATATTTGTTTGTTATCCTTTTTAAGCCGCAAAAACCTAGCAGTATCAAGTTATTTCTTGCATTTAGTGGTGCGTTTTTACTGGCATTGACTGTTTTTGAACTTCTTCCGGAAGTCTATGAATCTACAACAGAAAATATAGGGGTCTATATTATGGGGGGTATTCTCCTGCAGATATTTTTAGAATTTTTTTCCAAAGGAGCTGAACACGGCCATGTGCATTTACACGGAACAGATAAAACGTTTCCCTGGATGCTATTTATTAGTTTGAGTATACATTCCTTTTTAGAAGGTATTCCTATTCACGATCACGATAATCTGCTTTTGGGCATAATTATTCATAAGATTCCCATCGCCATAATCCTTACGGTATTTTTTGTTCAGGCGAAATATTCGAGAAGAAACACCCTGTTATTTTTATTCCTCTTTTCTTTAATGACCCCACTGGGTAGTTTTGCAGGCGAAACAGTACCATTTTTGAAAAAATATTATGTAGAAGCAACAGCTATAGTTATCGGTATATTTTTGCACGTGTCGACAACCATTTTATTTGAAAGCAGTGAAGGGCACAAATTTAACCTAGCGAAACTGCTTGTGGTCATTTTTGCGACATTTTTGGCATTTTTGCTTTAAATCACCCTTAGAAAAATAAATAAAAAGTGGAAAATACTGCCCATTAATACAAAAATATGCCACACAACATGGTTAAATTTTATTTTGTGACGCAAATAAAATAGTATCCCTACGGTATAACTTAATCCACCTAAAGCAAGCAGGGACAATCCCAAAGCATCCACACGCTCTATTAGTGCCTGCACATCAAAGATGATCAACCATCCCATTGCGAGATAAAGGATTACTGATAAAATCTCATATCTGCCGGTAAAGAATATTTTTAAAATAGTACCTACAAGTGCTATTCCCCACACGGTCCAGAAAAGTATCCAGCCCAGACTATCTTCCAGTGTAATTAAAACGAGTGGGCTATAAGTTCCGGCAATTAATATATAAATACTTATGTGATCAAGAATGCGGTACCTGTTTTTGTGTTTTTCCCTTTTTTCAAAATGGTATATGGTGGAAGCAAAATACAGTAAAACGAGCGAGCCGCCGTATAAGGATACGCCCAATTTACTTTGGGTCGTGCCATGGGTTTCATAAATAAGCATGAGCACCAACCCTAAAATGCTAAGAGCAAAGCCTATTCCATGGGTAATCCAATTATAAAATTCTTCTTTTTCGGTTTGGGTTCGCATTAAGCTAAAATAGATAGAATAATCTAATTTATGATAAAGAAAATTACTAGTC
>JBGTDF010000167.1:0-4368 GCA_041748455.1 Planktosalinus sp. | reverse complement strand
TTTTAAATCGTTCAATAAATTCAATACTTGGGCTTGAACAGAAATATCCAATGCTGAAACAGATTCATCACAAATGATCAACTTTGGTTCTAATGCAATCGTTCTGGCAATACCAATGCGTTGCCTTTGCCCTCCTGAAAGTTCATGGGGGTACCTGTAATAATATTCTTCTGTTAAACCCACTTGTTTAAGAAGCTCTATAACCTTTGCCTTTCTGGTTTTGTTATTGGTATGCAATTGATGAACTACCATAGGTTCTAAAATAGCTTCCCCTATTAAAACCCTTGGATTCAGTGAAGAATATGGGTCCTGAAAAATAATCTGGATTTCCTTCCTGAATTTTCGGAAATCGTTTTCAGATAAACCGGAAATATCTTTTCCCCTGTATTTTATAGTTCCTTTAGTAATTTTCTCTAATTGTAAAATTGCTTTGCCCAATGTAGATTTACCACATCCTGATTCCCCTACAAGTCCCAAAGTTTCTCCTTCAAACAACTGAAAGCTGATGTCATCTACCGCCTTCACTACCTTCTGTTTTCTAAAGAATCCCGCATTAGAGTAATATTCTTTAGCCACATTGATGACTTCTAATAAAGCGTTTTCCTTGTACAGTTTTTTGTGACGCATGGCACGTTCCTGAGAAGAAATTACTCTTTCGGAAACTTTATTTTCCATAAAATCTGTAATGGTTGGTAAACGGGATACACGTTCGTCAAGAGATGGCCTGGCGTTTAAAAGCGCATTGGTATAAGGGTGTTTTGGGGAGTGAAAAATCTGGGAAACATCTCCATCTTCTACAATATCCCCTTTGTACATTACTAAAACACGATCGGCGATTTCAGAAACCAGGGATAAATCGTGTGAAATAAATATAATGCTCATTTTATTTTCAGCCTGTAATTCTTTCAGCAATGCTATTATTTCTTTCTGAACGGTAACATCTAATGCGGTTGTGGGCTCGTCTGCTATTAGTATTTTAGGTTTACAGGCTATTGCAATGGCAATCATTACGCGTTGCATTTGCCCTCCACTTATTTGGTGAGGGTAGGAATTGTATATGGTTTCCGGACGGGGTAATTTTACCTGATCAAATAAAGCAAGCGTTTGTTTTTTTGCTTCTTTTTTTGAAAGCTTTAAGTGTTTTATCAAAATTTCAGATACCTGGGAGCCGCATCGCATAGATGGATTTAAAGCACTCATAGGTTCCTGAAAAATCATGGAAATTGCATTGCCACGAAGTAGCTGCCAGTTCTTTTTTGAAAAGTTTAAAAGGTTATTCCCTTCAAATAAAATTTCGCCACCGGGTATATTTGCTACTTTATCAGGAAGCAGCCCCATAATAGCCAGGCAGGATACAGATTTTCCGGAACCACTTTCTCCCACAATTCCTAAAATTTCATTTTCATTTAAAGAAAATGAAATTTCACGAATAACAGTATTCCAAATTTTATTTGCCCGAAAGGCTATGTATAAATTTCTAATTTCTAATATGGAATTCCATTTCATAAGACTCAAATATAACGGAACTTCATAATATACACTAATTATAAATCTAGATTAAATTTAATAAAACATTAACGCCATAAACCTATAAAACTGTATTTTAACGATGTTAAGTGTATTTTATTGAATTTAATTTGTTAATTTAGAATCCTTCTTTAGTTTATTATTAAGAAAATACATAATAATTTTTTTATAACATGAGTTAAAGTAGAAAATTCCATTAATTGTTTAACTAATCCCATTTCAAAATTATGAGTTACAAACTATTCTCAAGTAAAATGTTAGTTTATGTTTTACTTTTGTCCACTGTTTTTTCTTTTGGTCAGACAAATGAACAACAAGACCAAATTACCTCAAGGTATGACCTACAAAAACTTTCGCAATTAGAAAGCCAATTTTCCAATGTTACTTCTGTTAAAAAGCAGGCTGCTGTATTATATGCTCAACAGAAAGGCATACAAACAAAACTTACATTGGAGGATGGTGGTTTTGCTGAATTACAGCGTATTGACCCAGATGGTAGTCTTATTTATTATAGAACATTTAATGTAGCTGCTGCAAGATCTACCAGAACAAATCATTTAAATATTGGAGGCTCTTTAGGTTTAAACCTTGATGGCCAGAATATGATAGCATACGTTTGGGATGGTGGTCATGCTCGTATAACTCATCAGGAGTATGACGGGGCAGGCGGTAATGATCGAGTTACTGTAGAAGATGCTGCATCTGAGGGAGGCACGCAACTTAACTTTCACGCGGCGCACGTTACCGGTACGATAACTGCTTCAGGTGTTGTCGCCAGTGCAAAAGGTATGGCACCTCAATCACGTGTAAGAGGCTATATGTGGAATAATGATCTTTCAGAGGCAACTGCCGCAGCCGGAAATGGAATGCTTATCTCTAACCATTCCTATGGGTTTAATTCACAATTTGTACCCGACTATTATTTTGGGGCATACATCACAGATTCAAGAGACTGGGATAATTTGCATTACAATGCACCATATTACTTAATGGTGGTTGCCGCCGGAAATGACGGTACAACAAACTACAATGCATCTCCCCTAAACGGTGTTGCCGGATATGATAAACTTACAGGGCATTCCACTTCTAAAAATAACATGGTTGTTGCAAGTGCAAATGACGCAAATATTGACAATAACGGAAACTTAGTTTCAGTTTCCATAAGTACCTTTAGCAGTCAGGGACCGACAGATGATTTAAGGATCAAACCGGATCTTGCCGGAAATGGTGCAGGAGTTTATTCAACCTATGAGACCAGCAACACAGCATATAATAGTATTTCGGGGACTTCCATGGCGTCGCCTAATGTCGCAGGATCTCTATTATTATTACAGCAACATGCAAATAATGTGAATGGTTCTTTTTTAAGGGCTTCTACACTTAAAGGGTTAGCTCTACACACAGCTGATGATGCAGGGCCTGTAGGTCCTGATGCCATCTGGGGATGGGGACTTATGAATGCTAAAAGAGCTGCAGAAGCAATTTCTCAGAATGGGAACCAATCTTTGATTAGCGAACTCACTTTGATGCCGGGTCAAACATACACCATAAATGTAGATAGTGACGGACTTTCAAAACTCATTGCATCCATATCCTGGACAGATCCGGCAGGAGTTGCAACCACAGCTATGAATTCACCAACGGCAAGATTAGTTAATGATTTAGACTTACGGGTAACTAAAGGAGGAACAACCCATTTACCTTGGAGATTAACAGGGGTTACCACCAATGGTCTTGGAGACAATACAAAAGATCCGTATGAGCGTGTTGACATTGCAAATGCAACAGGTACTTATACCATAACGGTTACCCATAAGGGAAGCCTTTCAGGTGGAAGCCAAAATTTTAGTTTGATTGTTACAGGACTTACCTCTGCACCGGTATCTTGTACCGCCACTGTGCCTACAGGATTAACTCCTTCCGGAGTAGGTTCTAATTCAGCAATTTTAAACTGGAACAGCGTTGCGGGAGCTACATATGATGTAAGACATCGTCAAACAGGAACAACAACGTGGACTACAGCTGCTGTTTCCGGGACATCAACAACACTTAGCGGCTTGTCTCCACAAACACAATATGAAGCGCAGGTAAGAAGCAAATGTCCATCTGGAACTACCTCTAATTTTTCAGTATCGGTTACATTCACCACATCGGCGGTACAATTGACATATTGCACATCGACAAGCACAAATACAAATGATGAATATATAAGCAGGGTGCAACTCAATACTATTAATAATCCTTCAGGAGCGCAATTTTATTCAGATTTTACTAATATTTCTACAGATTTAACGGTTGGGGATTCTTATACTATCACAGTAACGCCTACATGGACAGGAACTGTTTATCCAGAAGGATATGCTGTATGGATTGATTATAACAATGATGGTAATTTCACCGGTGCAGGGGAACAAGTCTGGACGCTTGCCGCAACAACTGCAAGTCCTGTAAGCGGGACATTTACTATTCCTGCAGGTGCTGTACAAGGCCCAACAAGAATGCGCGTATCCATGAAATATAATGCCATACCTACATCTTGTGAGACCTTTACTTATGGAGAAGTTGAAGATTATACGGTAAATATAGTAGCATCAGGTGCAGATACACAAGCTCCTTCAGCACCCACAAATTTAACGGCTTCTAATATTACACAAAACAGCGTAAATTTATCCTGGACGGCCTCGACAGATAATGTTGGCGTTGTTGGTTATGATGTTTATCAGGGAGCAACAATGTTAGGTACAGTTACCGGAACTTCTGCTTCTGTAACGGGATTAACTGCGAGTACAGCTTATAGTTTTTCTGTAAGGGCAAAAGATGCTGCCGGAAACATTTCTCCTG
>JBGTDF010000166.1:0-1834 GCA_041748455.1 Planktosalinus sp. | reverse complement strand
CCTTCTTCTGTATATTTTTTTAAGAGTACAACCCTGCTTTTCGGAAAACCATCGAGGCCAATGGTTGCAATAGTCATCGCATTTGCTTCATCCAGACCGCCGAACTTTTCTACTTCATAAAACCAGGTCTGAAATTGCTGTATGGGATTTTCATCCACATTTGCTTTAAGCAGTTCTGTTTTTTCGTAAGATTTTCTATAATGGCCTAAATCTTCTTGCATAACCGGAATTTGGAATGCAATTTACGGGTTTTTGTGTGATTTAAAAATAAGGAAGTGTGAAGTTAATTATAAATCTTTTGAACTATAATAAATCCTGTTTCAAAAAGTGGATTCTAAAGCTCAAAAACCTTAAAATCGTCGGCGATATCTGTATTTGCAAAAACTGTTTGCGCTTCCTCCCTAAAAAGCTCCATAGACGAATAACGGGTGGAAAAATGCCCTAAAATCAATTGCCCTACGTTAGCTTGTTTAGCTATTAAAGCAGCTTCTTTTGCAGTACTGTGCTTTGTCTTTTCACAAAGATGGCGATGTTGTTCCAGGAAAGTGGATTCGTGATAAAGCGCGGTTACATTTTGTATAAGCGGAACAATATCGGCTTTGTACATGGTGTCGCTGCAAAAAGCATAGCTCTTTGGTGGTGGTGCGTCTAAAGTAATTTTTTTATTAGAAATCAATACACCATCTTCATTGACCACATCAGCACCTGCTTTTATTTTCCGGTAGTAGCTTAGATTTATATTTGCCTCTTTGACCGCATTCATATCCAGTTTGCGCTCTCCCGGCTTTTCTTTAAACAGAAAACCATTGGTGTACACTCTGTGGTTTAAGGGAATGGTATGCACCTCCACCGTTTCGTCTTCAAAAATCAATGCAGATTCGGTAGATTCCAGTTCGTGAAAGATAAGAGCGTAATTGGTATAGGAATTAGCCAATTTCAATTGTAAAAGGATAACTTCTTTAATTCCTTTCGGACCATAAATATGCAGGTCTGCCTCCCTCCCTAAAAGCCGGAATGTGGAAATCAACCCGATAAGTCCGTAAAAATGATCCCCATGCAAATGCGAAATAAAAATATGCTTTACACGCGCAAATTTAGCCTTACTTTTCCTAAGCGCCACCTGAGTTCCTTCCCCACAATCAATCAAAAACAAATGACCCTTTACCTCCAGCAATTGCGAGGTGGGGTTATTGAATGTTCTTGGTGTGGCAGAATAACAACCTAGGATGGTAAGCTTCATTTTGGGGTGGTGTAATAGTTAATAGTATAATAGTTTTATGAGAAATTGAGTTATTGAGTTATTAGGGTCTAATTAAAAAAGAGTATATTCTAAAATCCCAAATCCCGCTCTATTTCCTCCATCTCAATAATATCCTCAGCCTCCTGAAGGGTGGGAACGACGATTATTTCTTCGGGAATTATATCCGGATCAAGTGCGTCATTGATAATGACAAAAGACCTCTTCTTTGCCCTGTGAGCATTGGAGACTTTCAAAAAAAATAAAAGTTCCGGCAAGGTCAGTGCAGTATATTTCATCAAATCAATCACTACATTGTCTTTAGAAAATTCCTTCGGAATTATGTATTCCAGAAAATTGGCAAAATCCAGTATATCTTCTTTTTCATCGGAAATACATTGAAATGCCTTGTGTTTACTAACTTTCATTGACTTTTATTTTGGATGCCAAAAGGTAGATAACCGCCATACGTATGGCGACACCGTTTTGCACTTGTTCTAAAATTATGGCTTGTTTTGAATCCGCCACATCGCCGGTAATCTCCACGCCACGATTTATGGGTCCCGGGTGCATAATGACAATTTCCTTTTTTAAACT
>JBGTDF010000165.1:0-3951 GCA_041748455.1 Planktosalinus sp. | reverse complement strand
AATCCGTGGACAATATTTCAGGAAGGGACCTATGCACCTGCAGATGGAAATAGCAGGTTTATGGGAAGTCTGGCCATGGATGCCGCAGGAAATATGGGTATGGGGTTTCAGATTGCCAGTGGTAGTTTGCCTGCAGGTATGCGATATACAGGAAGATTTAATGGAGATCCCCTGGGTGAGATGACAGTTGCAGAAACTAATATTGTAGACGGTATTGGTGTTCAGACTACTTCCAATCGTTTTGGGGACTACACACACCTTACCATGGACCCAGATAATTTTACATTTTGGTTTACAGGCGAATATTTTGGGGCCAATAATTTCTGGCGTACCAGAATTGCATCTTTCAGCCTTTCCGGCGGATTTAATGATGATGTAGGTGTAAATACCATTATTGAACCAAATGACGGTATACTTAACGCCAATGAAAGTGTGGAAATATCCATAAGAAATTTTGGAGTGGATGCGCAATCCAATATTCCTGTAGAATTATATCTAGATGATGTCTTGATCGCATCAGAAGTTTTTCCGGGTACAATAAATTCCAACGATACAGATACATACACTTTTTCACAAACCGTAGATCTGTCTACACAAGGACAAACTTATGTTATTGAAGCAAAAACTAATCTAACCGGCGATGAGTTTCCAAGTAATGATAGCTTTACCAAGAGTGTTACTCATTTGCTAGCAAATGATGTGGGGGTAACAGCGATTTTAAACCCTACTTCAGGAGAAGGGCTTGGTGAGGAAACCATTATAATAAGAGTTAGAAATTTTGGCGCAATTGCACAATCTAATTTTGATGTTTCTTATAGTATAGATGGAGGAGCACCGGTTGTTGAAACTATTGTTGCTACTATAAATTCGCAGGAAGATTTTGATTACTCCTTTACACAAACAGCAGATTTTACTGCATTGGGAAGTTATACTATTTCTGCTTCTACGTTACTGGCCAATGATGGTGACAATTCTAACAACACCTTAGAAGTTACTATTGAAAATGAGCAATGTTCACCAACAGGAAATTGTACTTTGGGCGATGGATTAACCCGTTTTTCGATTGGTACAATAGACAATGTCACCGGTTGTTCACCAAATGGATATGGTGATTTTACAAATTTGAACACAAATCTAAATATAAACACACAAGTGCCGGTAATTGCTCGCAGTGGTTTTGCAAATCAGTTGCTGTCTGTTTGGATTGATTATAATGATAATCAGGTTTTTGAAGAAAGTGAGCGTGTCATATTTGATTTCCCGCTTCCAAGTTCCGGAGTAAATTATACGGCAACATTTAATATTCCTGATGATTTGAACTTATTAGGAACTCATTTACTTCGTGCGCGTGTTGGATGGGTTAATTCTGAAGGAACCATTGACAATCCTTGTGTTGATTTTACATGGGGGGAAACCGAAGATTACACTGTAACTATTTTAGATGGTACACTTTCCATCGATCAAAATGAATTTTACAGCGCTGAATTCATAGTATATCCTATTGATACAAAAATTTACGAAGTTTTATTTCAACCGAAAACAGATTTGGGGGAAATGAATGTAGAAGTCTATAATATCCTTGGACAAAAAATAATTACTTCTAAAATGAACTATGTTAACACGGGTTATAAAACAGCATTGAATTTAGAAACTTCAGCTACAGGAACTTATTTGGTAAAAGTATTTAACAGTAATTACAGCACAGTAAAAAGAATTGTTGTTAAGTAAATCTTCCTTCTTAGGGAAACAAAAAAAGTGGCATTTGCCACTTTTTTTGTTTTTAAAAATAAGATGTTGAATTAATTCACAATTAATTTTTTAGTGGTGCTTATTGTTTCCGAAGAAATCTTAACCAAATAAAAACCTTGCGGAATGTCTTTTATTTCTATAGAAGTTGCAGTTGAAGGTTCTTTTATTTCCATGATAATCCTTCCATTAATTTCATAAATTACAACACTGTCTATTGCATTGTTTGCAGAAATGGTAACAGTGTTATTTATTGCGGGATTAGGATACATTATAAAGTCAACCACAGAAATATCTTGTGTGGAAAGAATTCCCCATCTGTCTTCGGCTTGTGGTCCTCCCCAGATTATGGTTGCAAGCACCGGATTATCAATAAATGGATTTCTGTTGCCATATACCCCTTGTAAATAGTCATTTCTTTGATCCTCATAGGGTGTTACTGGATCATCAGCATTCCATTGTAAAAAAGTTTGCAGCATTTGTGTGCTTCCCTGTGTGTTGCCAACACCCACAAAGCCGGGCAAACACTGGTCGCCATAGCGTGTGTACATGTACATTATCATTCTTGCAACATCCCCTTTCCATTCGTCTCCGGGATACCAGTTACCGCTACCTACATTACCGGCATTTCCTGAACCGTTTTGAAAAAGCTTGCTTCCCCTGTTGTTTTTCATTTGCTGGTCAGTAGCCCTAAGGTTATTGGGGTCTGCAATTATTCCTGTGGAACCATTATTTGCACTTCCCATATCAGGCACTGCGAGGGAACGCGCAAAAACGTGCTCCCTGTTGTATTCACAATTCAATCCACCAAAATCATCTTTGTCCCTTGTGCGGTCTGTGGTACAATTACCATCGTTGTCGTTATACCCATAAACCAATAAAACATCGCTTGTATTTGCAGGGTTTTCATCTGTAAATACTAAAGCATCCCTAGCATCACCATATGTAAAACTTTGGTTGTATTGTGAAATCCTCATTTGAAGAGCATCGTATAAATTTTCCCCTGTCAAAGTAAAATCTATACCATTATAATAAGGCTGTTGCGAAAAGCCAAAGGTTGTGATGAACAGGAGTACTAATGTAATCTTTTTCATTTTTAATAATTTATTTATTTTTTTCAAGCAAGGCCATGTAAAATCCATCAAAACCGGATGCAGCAGGCATAATCTTTTTTTCTTTTGCAAAGGTAAAGTCTTTTCCTTCTTCGCGTTTTAAAAATTCCTTAATTTGTTTTTCGTTTTCTGAAGGTAAAATAGAACAGGTTGCATAAATCATTTTGCCTCCCGGTTTTACCATTTTAGAGTAATTATCTAAAATTTCAGCCTGGGTTTTTTTGATATTCTCCATAAATTCCGGCTGTAATTTCCATTTGGCATCCGGATTTCTTCTTAAAACACCTAATCCGGAGCAGGGGGCATCAATAAGTACACGATCTGCTTTTTCATGCAGTTTTTTTACCACTTTGGTACTTTCAATTAATCTGGTTTCGATATTAAAAGCGCCGGCACGCTTTGCCCTGCGTTTTAGCTCGTTAAGTTTGTTTGCATAAATATCCAGTGCGATGAGTTGCCCTTTATTTTCCATTAAAGCGGCAAGGTGCAATGCTTTTCCACCTGCTCCTGCACAAGCATCTACCACGCGCATTCCGGGTTGTACTTCCAGGAATTCTGCTACTAATTGGGAAGAGGCATCCTGTACTTCAAACCATCCGTCCTGAAATGCCTGGGTTTGAAAAACATTGGCGCGTTCTTTTAGCTTCAAGGCATCAGGATAGCCTTTGATTTTTTCGGTTTCCAGGTCGAGATCAAAAAGAACGGCTTGTAATTTGTCAATATCGGTTTTTAAGGTGTTTACCCTTAAAATAACTTCCGCCTGCTCATTAAGTGCTGCAATTTCTGCATCCCATTTCTTACCGAGTTCTTTTTCGCCCAACTCGTCCAGCCAATCCGGAATAGATTCCCGGAATTTTCTGATTTTTGACAATTCATCAAATTTACCTTTAATGCGACGGGTGGGGGTGTCTTCCAGTTGCTTCCAGTCAGGTACTGTAATTCCTCTTAAGGTGGCCCAAACAGTAAATAACCTAAAAGCCTTTTGACGATCAAAAGGTTCCTTCACCTCTGCGATTTCCACATAAAGTCTTTTCCAACGCACTATATCATAAACCGTTTCTGCTATAAAGCTTCTATCGCGTGCTCCCCAACG
>JBGTDF010000164.1:0-1740 GCA_041748455.1 Planktosalinus sp. | reverse complement strand
CAACTCCTTTTGTCGGAACTCATTTTCTTCATCACTTTCAATGCCCAAAGCTTTATACAAATAAGCAAATGTGGAAAGCAATTCGGGTTTTCCATTTACGAGAGCGACATTGTGTTCAAAATGGGCACTGGGTTGGTTATCAGCGGTTACAATTGTCCAGCCGTCACTTAGCTGTTTTACACGGTGTGTCCCCATATTGATCATAGGTTCTATAGCAACGGTCATTCCTTCCACAAATAATTTTCCGCGACCACGTTTACCGTAGTTTGGCATTTCAGGGTCTTCGTGCATTTTTCTACCTAAGCCATGTCCTACTAGCTCCCGCACCACACCATACCCGTGACTTTCACAGTAATTCTGAATGGCAAAGCCCACATCTCCCACGCGGTTATTTGCCTTGAACTCACGTATGCCGATGTATAAGGATTCTTTGGTAACTCGTAATAATTTTTCGATTTCCGGGGAAATTTCCCCGATGGGAAAAGTATAAGCGTGATCCCCATAAAAACCATTTTTAATGGCACCACAATCGATGGAAAGAATATCCCCGTCCTTGATTTCGACATCGGTGGGAAGACCGTGAACCACTTGTGAATTTGTGCTTATCAATAGGGTAGAAGGGCAGTCATACAATCCCAGAAAACCGGGCAAAGCATTTTCCTCCTCCCGTATGTAGGATTCTGCAAGTTTATCGAGATAACTTAATTTCACCCCGGGTTTTAATTCTGAGGCTAACATCCCTAAGGTTCGTGAAACCACTAAGGCGCTTTCACGCATCAATTCAATTTCTTCTGTTGTTTTTGGAATAATCATACTTTCTTATAATTTAAAAAGCCGGAAGCCTTTTTTCTTGTTTAGCACGTCTTTTTTTTCGCCAATGAGCTGTTGATAGATTTCCCCCCAACCTAAAAATCCCCCGATGTTCCTGTCATCAATAAAAATATCTGCGCTTATTTTTCTGCTGCAGGTATGATCAAATTTCTCTTCGGGAAAACTTTTGTTTACGGCATAAAATTGAATGCCGTTTTCTTTGCAAAATACAACAGCATCATCTAAACTTTTGCCGTGCCTGTAGGTCCATAAAATAAGCCTGTGACCCTCACTTTGTAACTTTAGCAAGGTTTCGATCGCAAAAATCTTTGGTTTGCCAATTTCCGGGTACGCATTTTCTACAATGGTCCCGTCAAAATCGACAGCTATGGTAAGTGTTTTTGAGAGCATACTATTAAAAAAAGCAAATTTACAAAGAATTAAAACAATGCTTTACAAATCGGCATAGGTATGCTCATAGGGTTCTCCTTTTGCAATTTTAAGTAAATCTTTTTCCAGGGTTTCCACAGGAGATTCCACAATTCTGCCTAATTCTTTTCCATTTTTGGAAAGAATAATGGTAGGAACATATTGAATATCCATGCCATCTTCCAATCCTTCAGGGGTATCTTTATCTTCAGAAACGGTAATTAAAGTTACTTTTTCTGTGTCATATTTTATGGCATCCAGAATACCATATAATGCAGGAACTTGGGTAACACTATCTTCACACCAGGTTCCCATAAAAACGGTTATGGTGATATCCTTTAATAAGGAAGGCAATTCACTTAATGACTTTTGATCTGGCCGGTACACATAATTTTTTGCATACCATGAGTTGTAAGGCTGGGCTTCAATCGCTTTTCTGTTTTGAACCCCCAATAATACGGGCATATCTTCTAAGGCTATTTCTGTTTCCGTTTCCGCCTC
>JBGTDF010000163.1:0-1584 GCA_041748455.1 Planktosalinus sp. | reverse complement strand
AAGCTATCTTCTAATCAATGATGGAAAAGGTAATTTTAATAATGAAATAAAAAACATTGCTCCAGAGCTAGAGTATTTGGGCATGATAAACGATGCGAAATGGATAGATCTTGATGGTGATTCTATAAAAGAATTAGTAGTAGTTGGGAACTGGATGCCAATTACCGTATTTAAAAATAGCTCAGGGAAACTACACGACAAAACACTAGTTTACTTTGATAAATTATACAGTGGCTGGTGGAATACATTAGAAGTATCGGATTTTAACAATGATGGAAAACCAGATCTTATTGCCGGAAATTTAGGAACAAATACCCAGTTTCAGCCGACCGATGATGAACCTGCCGAGTTATATTATAAAGACTTTGATCAGAACGGATCGGTAGATCCTTTGTTTTGTTATTATATCCAAGGAAAAAGCTACCCTTATATTACTAGAGATGAACTTTTAGGACAACTTGGTGGTCTTAGATCCAGATTTACAAGTTATGAAAGCTATGCTAATGCTACAATTACGGATATAATCAGCTCCAAAGAATTGGCTAACGCAAGGCTCTTAAGCTCAAATTATATGAAAACTACTTTGTTTTTAAGTAGTTCTAATGACATGTTTAGAATTATGGATTTGCCTGAAAGGGCTCAATATGGGCCGGTACATACAATTGTAGTTTCAGATTTTAATCAAGACGGCAATAATGACCTTATTCTTTTTGGAAACAGTAGTCATTATAAATTGCGGATAGGAAAATTTGATGCCAATTATGGTACATTACTTATGGGAAATGGCGACGGAACATTTAAATACATAGACCAGCAGACATCCGGACTTACAATATTTGGGGATGTTAAGAACGCCCAGATGATAGATAATAAATTATTTTTGGGAATCTATAATGAGGCCATAAAAACTTACAAACTTTTAAAATAAAATATTTTCTTTTTAGAAATGAAAACTCCGGAAACATTTCAAATCGTGGCAAAGCAATTATACCTGATTATTTTTATTTTACTATACTGCACGTGCAGTCTTCCGGAAAAAAACGTTTTGTCAGAGCAAGATGTTACAGTAGAATGGGCTAAATTGACGCTATACATAACCAAAAACACACCGGCCAATTCACCTCCATATGCGTCCCGGGCCTTTGGTTATATAGGCCTTACAATGTACGAATCCATAGTTAAAGGATACCCTGATCACAACTCCATGGCAGGACAATTGAACGGATTGGATGCACTTCCTTTACCCGAACCAGACGAAGACTATAATTGGATACTTTCTTTAAATGCTGCACAGGCTTTCATTTTAAAAAACATCTACAATCAGACTTCGGATGAAAACAAAACAAAGATTGATTCTCTTGAAAAGGAGATATTTTTGAATTACCACCAAAAAAGTAATGACAACGAAGTATCGAATCGTTCTGTAGATTATGGTAAAGCTGTTGCAAGGGCTATATTTGAATGGTCAAAGACAGATGGCGGACATCGTGGTTATTTAAAGAATTTTACCAAAGATGAAATACTCCCCACTAGGCCCGGATCTTGGAAGCCAGCATTATATTCCCAGTCAATTAGTCATCATCC
>JBGTDF010000162.1:0-10506 GCA_041748455.1 Planktosalinus sp. | reverse complement strand
AAAAACAAACCGTTTTTAGTGCCCAAATTTTTAACCTTATATTACTTATACTAGTATCTACTATATTTGCCTTTTTTTTATATGGAATAGAATTTTATAATACTAAAACTAATTTATCTTTAAATATATTATTAACCACAGTGGTAGGGGCAATTACCATTTTATCCCTTCTTTTAATTTACGTAAAACTTAATAGATTTTCAAAAGGTTTAGATAAAAAAAACTCCCAGATTGATTAGCCTTTGCCTTCCAATGCTTCCCAAAATTCATAGGCCCTGCGCAAATGTGGTACAACAATAGTGCCACCCACCAATGTAGCAATACCTAATGTCTCCATAACCTCCTCCTTTTTAACCCCAAGTTTATGGGCCGTTTGCAAATGGTAAGCAATACAATCATCACATCGCAACACAGCGGAGGCCACAAGACCTAGAAGCTCCTTGGTTTTAACATCAAGTGCGCCTTCCAGATAAGCATTGGTATCGAGGTTAAAGATACGTTTTATCAATTTATTGTTATCGGAAAGAAGTTTTTCATTCATCTTTTCGCGATAAGCATTAAATTCTTCAACTGGATTATTTTGCATTTTCTCTATTTTTAAAGTTCTCATTTCTTGTCATCCCGAGCGGAGTGCCGGGATTGGTTTCTCACAACAATTTTGGATATGTAAATACTTACTTCATATAAAATAAGAATTGGAATGGCAACGATAATCTGACTTACAATATCCGGTGGGGTAATTACGGCAGATAAAATCAAAACAACCACCAAGCTTATTTTCCTGTATTTTTTTAATATTTCAGGTGTAACAACGCCTATTTTCGTTAAAAAATATATGATAATGGGTAGTTCAAATATCAGTCCCGAAGCAATGACAGATGATCTGACTAGACTTATATAACTGGCTAAGTCAAAATCATTAATGACTTCCTGGCTTACCTGATAACTTCCAAGAAAATTGATGGATAGGGGTGCTATGACATAGTATCCAAAAAGAACACCGGTAAAGAAAAGTAAGGAGGAAATAAATATAAAACCCCTTGCTGTACTTCGCTCATTGGCCATCATACCCGGACTGACAAATTTCCAGAATTCATAAATTACGTAGGGAAATGCCACGATGAAACCGGCACTTATCGAGGTCCAAACGTGTGCGCTAAACTGCCCGGCCATAAGCCTGCTTTGTACCGTAAAAGGAAGTTCCTCAAAGCAAAATGCATCCTGTAGTCCTATATATTGTGCAATATCACAAAGAACGCGGTAAGTAATAAAGTCTGCTTTCTTCGGACCGAATATAATGGTGTCAAAAATAAAATCCTTGGCTATAAACGCAGCCAGACCAATCACCACGACACTCACTGTTGCCCTAATAAGATGCCATCTCAGATCCTCCAAATGATCCAGAAAGGACATTTCCTGATTGGGATCTTTTTTAATTCTTTTTGCCATTAAATTATACCTTCTTTAATAAGATTATGTATGTGAATCACACCTTCATAGTCTCCATCTTTCTCCACCAATAACTGGGTAATGCCATTGGTATCCATCATTTCCATGGCTTGCATGGCCATTGCATCACTAGGAATACGTTTTGGGTTTTTTGTCATGATGTCTTTGGCTTTAAGCAAAGTAATATTGTCTGTTTTTACAAGCATACGCCTTAGGTCACCATCGGTAATTATACCCAGTATTTTATTGTTTTCCACAACAGCAGTGACCCCAAGCATTTTTTCGGAAATTTCTACTATTACTGTTTTAATGTCTGCATCTGCAGATACCATAGGCTTCAGATTGGTATCACTAAGGTCTTTTACACGCAGGTATAGTTGTTTGCCAAGGGAACCACCCGGATGAAACCGCGCAAAATCTTTACTGGAAAAACCCCGTAGATCCAGCAGGCACATGGCAAACGCATCACCTATCACAAGTTGCGCAGTGGTACTTGTTGTAGGGGCTAAATTGTTTGGGCAAGCTTCTTTTTCGACATAAGCATGTAACACATAATCTGCATTTTTTCCAAGAAAAGAATCTTTGTTTGAGGTTATGGCTATTAACTTATTGCCTAATGATTTTATAAGGGGTACAAGGACTTTTATTTCGGGGGTATTTCCGCTTTTGGAAATACAAATTACAACATCTTCCGGCTGAATTGTGCCTAAGTCTCCATGGATGGCATCTGCAGCATGCATAAAACCTGCCGGGGTTCCGGTAGAATTTAATGTAGCAACGATTTTTGTGGCTATATTGGCACTTTTTCCAATACCTGTAATAATAACCCTACTTTTGGATTCAAACACATAACGAACGGCTTCTGCAAACTCATCATCTACCAGATTAGCCAGATAAGCAATTGCTTTACTCTCTGTTTCTATGGTTTGTTTGGCTATGGAAATTATTTTTTGGTTGTTTTGCAAAACTTAACAGTATTTTGGGTTTGTACGTTACTAAGAAATCACTATATTTAGAGTACAAATGTAGATAAAATAATTATAGTAGAGTGAGCGAAATTGACATACACGCAGCCCTTAAAAAGCATTTTGGGTTTAGTAAATTCAAAGGTCTGCAAGAAGAGGTCATACGTAGTGTAGTAAACAGAAAAAACACATTTGTCATTATGCCCACGGGCGGTGGCAAATCTTTGTGCTACCAACTACCTGCACTGATCACTGAAGGCACAGCTATTGTTGTTTCTCCCCTTATCGCATTGATGAAAAACCAGGTAGACGCCCTTAGGGGCTTATCTTCAGAACACGGTATTGCACACGTGCTCAATTCTTCTTTGAATAAGACAGAAATAAAACAAGTTAAAAAAGACATAACTGATGGTATTACCAAGTTGCTATATGTAGCACCTGAGTCCCTTACCAAAGAAGAAAATGTGGCTTTTTTAAGAAGCGTCCCCGTATCTTTCATGGCCATTGATGAAGCACATTGCATCAGCGAATGGGGCCATGATTTCAGGCCGGAATACCGCAATTTAAAATCCATTATCCACAGAATTGGGGAAAATATACCCATTGTTGGCCTAACAGCTACAGCAACTCCTAAAGTGCAGGAAGATATTCTTAAAAACCTGAATATGCAGGATGCCAATACCTTCAAGGCTTCTTTTAACCGTCCTAATTTGTATTATGAAATACGCCCGAAAACTAAAAACGTAGACGGCGACATAATAAGATTTATCAAGCAAAATGAAGGCAAAAGCGGTATTGTCTATTGCCTGAGCAGAAAACGTGTGGAAGAATTATCCCAGACCCTTCAGGTAAATGGCATTAATGCCGTTCCCTACCACGCCGGGCTGGACCCCAAAACCAGGGTGCGTCATCAAGATATGTTTTTGATGGAAGATGCAGATGTGGTGGTTGCTACCATTGCTTTTGGAATGGGAATCGACAAACCCGATGTGCGTTTTGTAATACACCATGATATTCCAAAAAGTATTGAAAGCTATTACCAGGAAACCGGCCGTGCCGGAAGGGATGGGGGCGAAGGACATTGTCTGGCATTTTATTCTTATAAGGATATAGAGAAGCTTGAAAAATTCATGAGTGGCAAACCCATTGCGGAACAAGAAATAGGTCAGGCCTTATTACAAGAAGTTGTCGCTTTCGCGGAAACTTCCATTTCCCGAAGAAAATTTATTCTGCACTATTTTGGGGAAGAGTTTGACAATGCTACTGGAGAAGGCGGGGATATGGATGACAATATGCTCAACCCCAAAAAGAAGCACGAAGCACAGGAGGATGTTGTGAGACTTTTGAAAGTTATTAAAGAAAGTAACCAGCAATACAAATCAAAACCTATTGTACAGATTCTTATCGGAAAAATCAATGCACTCATTACATCCCATAGAATTGATACCCAATCCTTTTTTGGAAGTGGTAAAGACAGGGATGCGGCTTACTGGATGGCATTACTGCGTCAGGTTTTGGTTTCCGGATTACTTTCCAAAGACATAGAAACTTATGGTGTAATAAAACTCACCAAAGCCGGCGAAGCTTTTCTGAAGAAACCGGTATCTTTTATGATGACCGAAGACCATTCCTATAAAGATGCTAACGATGATTTAGTGGAAACCGCTCAGCGGGGAAGTGCCGTTGCGGATGACCAACTCTTTAGATTATTAAAAGAGGAACGAAAAAAAGTGGCACATAAACTTGGTTTACCACCTTTTGTCATTTTTCAGGATCCTTCTCTGGAAGATATGTCCTTAAAATATCCTTCCACTGTAGATGAACTTTCCAATGTGCACGGTGTGGGGGAAGGAAAAGCAAAAAAATACGGAAAAAGTTTTGTGGATTTGATCAACAGGTATGTGGAAGAGAATGATATTATGCGTCCTGAGGATATGGTGGTTAAAACCACAGGCACCAATAGTGCCTTAAAACTGTACATTATTCAGAATGTAGACAGAAAATTGCCGTTGGACGATATTGCCTCTGCAAAAGGGCTCTCCATGGACGATTTTATAAAGGAAATGGAAGCGATTGTTTTCAGCGGTACACGATTGAACATCGACTACTGGCTGGATGAAATCCTTGATGAAGACCAGCAAGAAGAGATACACGATTACTTTCTGGAAGCCAAATCTGATAAAATAAACGAAGCAATGGACGAATTTGACGGCGATTATGAAGAAGAAGAACTGCGTCTGTACCGCATAAAATTTATGTGTGAGGTTGGGAATTAATTCTTTATCAATCTTTCATAAAACATAACCCTGTTTAGCAACAATGCTTTTCAGGGTTTTATATTTTTATTTTCTCCGAGCACTCAAACTTCTTTTGGGTATTGGGAATTAACTGCGTTGATCTCGTGAGGGGGGATCCAATACAACAATCCAATGCTTCAGGCTAGCGCCTTGTCGCATTTTTCTTTTCTCCAAACACTTAAACTTCGTTTGGGTTCTGCGAAAATAAAAAATGCTCCACAACTACGTTGTGAAGCATTTAAATGTTGCGGAGAAAGAGGGATTCGAACCCCCGGAGGTGTGACCCTCAACAGTTTTCAAGACTGCCGCATTCGACCGCTCTGCCATTTCTCCAGTGTCTTTTGCGTTTGCCCATTTAGCAGGCTTGCCCGCCGAAGGAACGCTTTAGCGTTCTGAAGGCGGGTGCAAATATAAAACCCTTTTTTAATTTACTAAAGCTTTTTCTGCTTTTTTAATTTAAAATAACCCGTCTTAAAAAAGAGACCATTTCTATACTTGTATCACCCATATTTTTCTTGTAGATATGGGTATTCTGCACGGGTATTCTTATTTTTTCTTTCTAACTTTGGAACTCAATTGTACCTGACTATGGCTAAAAATAGTATTGAAGACCTGCAATGGCGGTATGCTACCAAAAAGTTTGATACTACCAAAAAGCTTTCTGATGAAAAAGTGGGGATCCTGAAAGAAGCATTCAACCTTACGGCCACATCTTATGGCTTGCAACCTGTTAAGTTATTAGTAGTAAGCAATGCAGTAATTAAAGAAGATTTAGTGCCTATGACTTTGCATCAAATGCAGGTAAAAGATGCCTCCCATGTGCTTGTGTTTTGTATAGAAGAAACAATTTCCCCTGAATTTGTAACTACTTATTTTAACTTGGTTCACCGCGTCAGGAATACTTCAGAAGAAATATTGAAGCCATTCAAGAATTTTCTTATTGAGGATTTTAAAAAAATGCCAATGGAGCAAGTGCACGCCTGGGCAACCAATCAGGCCTATCTTGCCATGGGTAATCTGCTTACCGTTTGTGCAATGGAACGGATTGATTCCTGCCCCATAGAAGGGTTTTCCCCTCAAGAATATGATGCCTACTTTAATCTAAAGGAAAAAGGACTGCGTTCTGTTTTGGTTTTGGCAGTAGGGTACAGGGCCGATGATGATTTCTTTTCCGGATTTAAAAAAGTGCGAAAAGGGGTGTCCAACATAGTAGAAGAATTTAAATAATAAAGTATAAAAATATGCCCGGATTTGAAGTATTTGGAGACGAAGAGAGAAAAGAAGTAAACGATGTATTGGATAATGGTGTTTTGATGCGCTATGGTTTTGACGGTATGCGCAACGGGCATTGGAAAGCTAAAGAATTTGAAAACGCTTTTGCAAAACGCATGCAGGCAGATCATTGCCAACTTGTTTCCAGCGGGACTTCAGCGCTTACAGTTGCGCTGGCAGCGGCAGGGATAGGAGCGGGGGATGAGGTTATTATGCCCACCTTCACTTTTGTTGCCAGTTTTGAATCCATTATGGCTGCAGGAGCCATTCCGGTTTTAGTGGATATAGATGACACCCTGACTTTATGCCCAAAAGCAGTGGAGAAAGCCATTACCCAAAGAACACGTTGTATCATGCCCGTGCATATGTGTGGTTCCATGGCTGACCTTGATGCACTAAAAGCACTATGTGAAAAACACTGTCTTATTTTACTGGAAGATGCCTGTCAGGCAATAGGGGGAAGCTATGCGGGAAAACCTCTTGGTTCTTATGGGGATTTAGGTTGTTTTTCGTTTGATTTTGTCAAGACCATAACCTGCGGGGAAGGTGGGGCTGTGCTTACCAATAATAAAAATTTTTATACAAATGCAGACCAGTACCAGGACCATGGCCATGATCATATTGGCAAAGACAGGGGTGCAGAAACACACCCATATCTGGGATATAATTACAGGATTTCAGAACTGAATGCTGCTGTCGGTATTGCTCAGCTGCGTAAACTGGATGATATACTTGCTCTGCAAAAACGCAATTATTCCATTATTAGGGAAGAACTAACTAAAGTTCCGGAAGTTACTTTCAGGCGGGTGCCGGATACCGGTGTGGAGAACTATTCTTTTGTAAATTTCTTTTTGCCCACTGAAGATCTCGCTAAAAAAGCCCACAAAGCACTTTCAGAGCAAGGGGTGGATGCTTGTTTTTACTGGTACACAAACAATTGGCATTACATAAAAGGCTGGGAGCATCTTAGAGGTCTTAAATCTCTAGGTAAGGTCCCTTCTGAAATAAGGGCACATATTAAAAATTATAACGAAGTCGATTTTTCACAAAGCGATGCTATTATGGGTAGAACTATTTCTTCCTTAGTGAAGATTGGGTGGAGTGAAGAGGAAGTAAAAACCAGGGCCGAAAAAATGAGCAAGGCGATTATGTCCGTACTTTAGTAAGAAATATATTCTGTAATTTCAAGACCGTAGCCTATCATTCCCACACGTTTGGTTTGGGTGGTGTTGGACATTAACCGGATTTTATGGATTCCCAGATCGTGTAAAATTTGCGCACCAATACCAAAATCTTTATTGTCCATTTTAATTTGCGGCGCTTTGGCTACTTCCCCTTTGGTTTGCATTTTTTTCAATTCCGAAAGGCGGTTTAAAATATCGAGGGACTGGCTTTGCTGGTTGATAAAGACGATAGCTCCTTTACCTTCGCGGTGAAGGATATCAAACATATTTTCCAGTTTTTTGTCACTGTTATTGGTAAGCGTACTTAATATATCATAGTTTACCAAAGTGGAATTGACACGCACCAATACCGGCTCATCAGATTTCCATGTGCCTTTGCTCAAGGCAAGATGTATTTGGTCATTGGTGGTCTGCTTGTAAGCACGTAAACGAAATTCCCCAAAATTGGTCTGTATATCAAAATCTTCCTTTTTTTCAATTAAGGAATCGTGTTGCATTCTGTATGCTACCAAATCTTCTATGGAAACAATTTTTAAATCAAACTTTTTGGCTATTTTAAATAACTGTGGCAATCTTGCCATGGTACCGTCTTCATTCATGATTTCGACAATTACACCTGCTGCGGGAAGTCCTGCCAGTCGTGCAAAGTCAATGGCTGCCTCTGTATGTCCGGTTCTTCTTAACACACCGCCTTCTTTCGCTTTAAGCGGAAAAATATGGCCCGGTCTGCTTAGATTGTGTGGTTTGGTGTCAAGGTCTATAAGCGCTTTTATGGTTTTGGCCCTGTCTGATGCAGAAATTCCCGTGGTTACTCCTTGTCCTTTTAAGTCTATGGAAATTGTAAAAGCGGTCTCCATAGGGTCTGTGTTGTGGCCTACCATCATTTGTAAATCCAGTTCCTTGCAGCGGGATTCTGTAATGGGGGTACAAATTAACCCCCTGCCGTGAGTGGCCATGAAGTTGATCATCTCCGGGGTTACTTTTTCGGCGGCAGCGACAAAGTCCCCTTCATTTTCCCTGTCTTCATCATCCACAACTATTATAACTTTTCCGTTGCGGATATCGTCTATGGCTTCTTGTATGGTATGGAGTTTTGTAGCTTCAGTTTTCAATGCGAATAGAATTTTAAAGGGTATTTTATTTGGGTGCAAAGATATTGAAACTAAATCTCAGAATCTTTAATTTTAAGGACTTTCTTAACGAAATTAGTGATTGGCTGTGTTATAGCATCTATATTGAAAAAACCCTGATCTGTGGTGGCCCTGTAGGTTAGCCAGATGCCTATAGGCAACATAATGAAGGTGGAAAACCACGACGCTATAAAAGGGGAAAGTTTGCCGTTCTCTGCACTGTTCTTGGCAAAAATCCCAATAAAATGATAAGCGAGAAAGATCGCGATGGCCACTACCATGGGAAGTCCCATACCGCCTTTTCTTATAATTGCACCTAGTGGGGCACCAACGAAGAATAAAATGATACATGCAAAGCCAATCACATATTTATCGTGCAATGCCATCTCAAATTTGTTTAACCGTTTTTTCTTGTTCCTGTAATCTATTTTCCTGGCTTCTATAGATTGAATAGTTCCGGCAACTGTGGGTATGGCAATGTCCAGGATTTGAAGTTGTTCTTTTTCACTGTAGGCATCCAGTACAGAGGTGATAACTTTGGCTTCTGTAGAATCTGTTTTTGGGACTGCCGGTGTAAAATTTGAATTTAAGGTAGTAACACCACTGCGCAAATAGATGTCTTCTGAAAATTTCACAATGTCCTGGGAAAAATTTGTAGAAAGGGAATCAATTTCATAATGCAGCTCGCTTATTTGATACATTTTTTCATTGGACACCTCTGTTTCTTCTTCTAAATCTATATTGTTGAACTCAGATAAATCAATATTGATGGTATATTCTTCAAAATAACTTTTTGCAAAAGGCTTTCTTAATTGTTTCTTAGGATCTCTTTGCAATATTTCATCATAGTAGTTACCATCTTTCAAAATCAAAGATAGGGTGTTGGATCCTTCCGTGCTGGTTAATTCCCCATTGGTGGCTTTCATAACCGTGTAGTTTCCCACACGCTGCGGATTTTTTTTATGTATCGTCACATCATCCAAAAACTGCCCCCTGTCACCACTTTTTTTGCCCACTTTGATGGTAATATCGCCTACTTCACTAAACTGTCCTTCGGCTATAGCAACGGCTGGTTTTAATTGGGCGATATTGCGGCGCAAATTAAGGGATTTGTATTCAGCCCACGGTATAACATCATTTGCAAAAAAGAAAGCTATACCGGCTAAAAATACTATAAAAACGATTAAACTTCTCATGGCACGCTGCAGCGAAATTCCCGTGGATTTCATTGCGGCAAATTCATATTTTTCGGCAAAATCACCAAAGACCATGATAGACGAAACTAAAATGGTCAATGGCAGTACCAGTGGCATTAATTTAGGGGAAAAATAAAGTAAAAACCGGAAGATAATCTCCAGATCCAGATCCTTTCCGGCAAGTTCTGAAATATAAAGCCAGATGGTCTGTAAGACAAATATGAACATCAATATCACAAAGACACTTATAAAGGTCTTGAGATACGTGATAAGTATATATCTGTCTAATATTTTCAAGAGAACCTAGTCGAGATTGTTGATGTAATACCCTTTGTATTTTGATGCCTCAAATGTAAATAAACTGGCGGGTATGGGCTGGTTTGTTTTCATCCCGTTTATGGTTATGGTAATTTCTGTACCGTTTGCCTGTCTTTGGATCAGTTTATAAATATGCTTGGTCTGTGTATCTATCCCTAGCAGGATGTCTTTGATGTCTGCTTTTTTGTTTGTGGGGGTAAGAAGTATATACTGGATTTTTCGGCCTTTTACATTTTGCTCTATGTCCCATTTATAGGTATATCCTTTTTCATAAAAGGTAAGCATTTTAGACGGGGTAATGTCGCTGTCATCTTCTGCGGAATGTTTGGAGATGGTTACTTCCTCATCTTCGGGCACAACGGTATAAATCTTTTTTCCGTCAAAAATCCTGGTGGTACCCATCAGGTTCAAAACATATTGGTTTCCCTTTAAGGTTACATCCCCTCGCGTGTCCTGATTTATACCTTCACTTCTGTTACTAAGGGTATATTTAAAGTCGATAAGAATGTTGTCATAGCTTTTTACCTTAGCGGAAACTTCATTTAAAAGGTTCTTTGCTTTGGTTGCATCTTGTGCAAAAGTTGCTGTGGTAAAGGCAATAGAGAAAACCAAAAATAATAGCTTTTTCATACGTTAGTTTTTAATGTTTTTATGTTTGCGATTCGTTGTTTAAATGTTGATTGAGTTGTTCGATA
>JBGTDF010000161.1:0-2768 GCA_041748455.1 Planktosalinus sp. | reverse complement strand
TTTTATCCATCCAGATGGCAGAACATTGGTTTTTAGTTCTGAGGGGCATAATAGCATGGGAGGTTATGATATTTTCCACACCCAACTTCAACTAGACGGAACATGGTTACCACCAACAAATATTGGATTTCCAATTAATAGTCCTGATAGAGATACTTATTATGTTTTGTCTGCAGATGGAAAAACAGGCTATTTTTCTTCAGGAAGACCTGGTGGTTATGGTTTACAAGACATTTATAGTGTGACGCCTGGATTAGTGGGTTTTGTTCCAACGATTGCAGTTGTTAAAGGAATTATAACCCTTAATAATGAACCTGCTGAAGCAGAAATAATCGTTACTGTACAAAATACAGATATGACTCATAGTAAATTCGGGTCAAATTCTATTACAGGAGAATATCTAACCAATTTGCCAAAAGGAGAAATCTATGAATTAATTTATAAATTAAAAGATGCTGATTTTTTAAAATTAAAAGGAGACTCTTTTATTATGGAATTATTAGTGATTGAAAACACCGATGATTTTATTGAAATTAATAAAAATATTGCTTTTTACACTACCGATTTTGAATCTGAGGAACTTGTTGAAGAAGAAAATATTGAGGAAACTTATGGAGACAAAAGCTCTGAAGGTTTAATATTTAAAGTGCAAATAGCCGCTTACAATATGCCCGAAAATTATACTTATGACAGGTTGAAAGGGTTAGGGGATGTTGAAAAAAACTTACTTGATGACGGTATTACACGATTTACTATAGGAGGAGATTTTAATACCTTGAATTTAGCCAACGAACATAGAGACAAAGTGGTGGCAAGAGGACAAGATGATGCTTTTGTAACAGCTATCTATAAAGGAAAAAGAGTATATTTACAAGACCTTATAGAGCAAGGCATTTTGAAGGAATAAATTTTTATTACTTATATGTCCGCTTGCTTACCTAAATGAATTCCAATGGTTTTGAAAATAAATTTGATTGCCCCAAACCCTAAAGGGAGCAAATTGATTTTCTTCACACCCTTTAGAGATGGGATGAATAAAGGAAATCAATTACTAAAATAGGTAAACAAACGGATAGTCATTTTTTATTACTTGTCGTAAACTCTTTTTAGCCAATGAGGCAACACAAAAATTCCTATAAAAAGATAAGGATAATAGCTTAACAATCGCCACAAAACTGCCAATAAACCTGCTAACCCTAAAGGAATAAAATCTTTTAAAAAACCGTTAAAAGCAAATTCTGCAATACCGGCTCCTCCAGGGGTTGGACTAATCAACATGATTACCCACATCACTAATTGTCGTCCGTAAACCAACAAATGATCATCTATTGAAACAAAAGCGAGAATAAGAAAATTAACTACCCAAAAACGAGCTGTCCATGCAAAAAATGTGGCTCCAAAAGCTTTTATCCAAAACCAAAAAGATTCTTGTTTCATTTGTCCTGATGTCTCTATAATATCATCTCCAACCTTAATAGCACTGTATCTCCACTTTTTCAAAAATTTTATTTTAAACACATTTAAAATAATTGCTTTAAACCCTTTAGGATTTAGAAGAATTCCATAAGTAATAATGCTCAATAGCAAAAACATAAAACCATATCCTATCCAAAAAATACCTTCAGTAGAAAAAGTAATCCCAAAAATCTTTTTTTGTAACTCCACAGGAAATAATTGTGTGGTACCTATAAAAATTAGCACGAGCGGTACAGTTAATACATAAAAAAGCTCATCAAAAAAAGCAGTAATCATTACAATAGCCGTACTTTTTCCTGCACTAATTCCTTCTTTATTAATAATATAAAGAGCCGCTCCTGTTCCACCTACTACCGATGGAGTTACTGCAGAAACAAACTCCCAAAGCATAATTACATCAAAACTATTTCGCCAACTAATTTTATTATGGGTAAGCACTCTAATCCTGTACATGTAACCAACATCTCTACAGCCCATCATTAAGAGGGCTACAAACATCCAAAAGAAAAAATTGAAGTTCCAATGAATGTTTTGAAATTCATTCCAATCGGTATTTTTCCATAGCAAATAGCCAGAAACTAATAATCCAATAACTATAGGAACAGCAATTTTTTTTGCGGTAAATAAATTGGTTACTTTGCTACTATTTTCTGTCATTAATTCACTGTTTCAAAAAATGAAAAAACAACGGCTCAGGAAAAAACTGACGGCGCGGTTGCCTGTTTCGCGTCGGATTCCGAGGCAAACGTAAAAAACGCCAACGAGAAAAATTTCAGAGGCGTGCTGCGTAATTTCTGGGAAAAGAAAGCGAAGGAAGGCTCGGACGGAGCGGTAACATTGGCTTTTCAAAAAATGACAATCGGTGCGCCGCGCCGCTGGCGACCGACGTTTGACGATGCTTATTCACAAGCCGACCCGCGAAAACCGATTTATCCGGTCAGAGCCACGTTTACGACCTGCACCGATTACAAAGATGCTATTACAAAACGAAAAATGGAACGGATTTACGACTGCTACGTTCACAAAACCGGCGGCTGGCAATGCACGCAAACCGGAGCGAGCGGCGCGTTGGCAATGAAGGATGAAAAAGAATACATCCCGAAAAAGCGGCAGTAACTTTGCGGCAGCGAAAGCGGAAACCCGATTTATTTGAAGACTGAGCGCAATTAAATTCAGGTTTTGCTTAAGTTTAGGTATTAACTCGATAAAAAACAAACTTATAGCCGGGAGCGCAGGCAGCCTGCCTGCTATGAGTGCGATAGCACGAAAATATTCGTTGTCATCAGGTCATG
>JBGTDF010000160.1:0-5535 GCA_041748455.1 Planktosalinus sp. | reverse complement strand
AGCCTATATAATATTTATCTAAAGAAGCAGAATACAGTATGTAAGTAAAAAAATACATAGTTTCCCATAAATAAAAAATCCCCAAAGAAAATGTCTTTGGGGATACTTTTGTGGGCGATGAGGGGTTCGAACCCCCGACCCCCTCGGTGTAAACGAGGTGCTCTGAACCAGCTGAGCTAATCGCCCGCTCCTTGATTAAGCGGATGCAAATATAACAGTCTTTTTCTTTTAGAACAAAAAAAGTTAGATAAAAATTAAATTATTTCTGCAACAACAAAGGTACTGCCTCCCACAAAAATCAGATCTTGCTGAGCAGCAACTTGTAACGCCTCTTTGTAAGCAACCTTAACCGAGTTATATACCTTTCCCGAAAGTCCAAATTTTGCAGCTTTTTCCATTAAAATGGAAGCGTCCAATCCCCGCGGTATATCCGGTTTACAAAAATAATAGATGGCGTCCTTTGGGAATAAAGGTAAAACCGAAGTCAAATCCTTGTCAGAAACCATACCCATAACAATATGTAATTTTTCAAATACTTCTTCTTTAAGTTGTTTTAAAACATATTGCAAACCTTCGGTATTATGGGCTGTGTCACAAATCACTTTAGGAGTGTCCTGTAATACCTGCCACCTTCCCATCAAACCGGTATTGGCAACCACTTTCTGAAGACCGTTTTCTATCGCAGGTTCCGGAATTTGAAGAATCCCTTGCACATTCAAAACTTCTAAAGCTGCCAAAACAGTTTGTTTGTTTTTAGACTGGTAATTGCCTTTTAAATCGCTTTCATATTCTTTATGGGAAATCGCTTCCGCGAAATGGATTGCAGCGTTTCTAGAAGAAGATATACTTTCAAAAATACTTTTGGTTTCGGGATGACTTTCCCCGATTACCACCGGAATACTTTTCTTAATAATCCCTGCTTTTTCTTTAGCGATAGCAGAAAGTGTGTTCCCAAGAAATGCTGTATGGTCTTTACCAATATTGGTGATCACCGATAGTACCGGCGTAACAATGTTTGTACTGTCCAGCCTACCTCCCATTCCTACTTCAATAACTGCAACATCTACCTGTTCTTTGCTGAAATAATCAAAAGCCAACCCGACGGTCATTTCAAAAAAGGAAAGGGAATGGCTTTCAAAAAAAGGTTTGTGTTGCAGTACAAAGTCAGTAATGCTGCTTTCCGGAATCATCTGCCCGTTAATTTTTATACGCTCCCGAAAGTCTTTTAAATGCGGCGAAGTATAAAGCCCCACCTTATAGCCTGCTTCCTGCAATACTGAGGCCAGCATGTGGCTTACAGAACCTTTGCCATTGGTGCCGGCTATGTGTATGCTTTTAAAATGGTTTTCGGGGTTGCCTAAATGAGCCGCCAGCAACAATGTATTGCTCAGATCTTTTTTATACGCTACCGAACCTACTCTTTGGTACATAGGCAACTGCGCAAACAGCCAATCTAGTGTTTCCTGATAATTGATGGTCGTTGTATTTTAATGAATAATGACTTTTTTAGTAACTTCCTTTTGGTCAGCTACTATTTTCAAGAAATAGGTTCCCCGTGAAAAGGTGCTGACATCTAATTTAAGCCGGTTTTGGTTTGTTTGGAATGCTTCCGTGTAAACTAATCGACCCATAGCATCATAGAGCTGCACTTCCAATTTGCTATACGGTTTATCCAACGTTACGTTTATAAAATCCCGTGCAGGATTAGGAAATACACTAACGTCAAATATCATTTCAGGTGCAGAAACCCCTAAAATATTGCCTGAAATATCCATTTTATAACTCGATCTTCCATAAGTAGCAACATAAAGGGTTTCCGTGGGTTCGTGAAGATGTAGATCAGTTACCACTATTGATGGCATATTCTCCCCCAGTATATCCCAGTTTGTTCCATCATCTCCTGAGGCTAATACACCAATATCTGTAGCTAAAAATAAATTCCCATAGCTGTCCTTAACAATCGAGTTTACGGGTACATCCGGTAAACCAGTGGAGATATCGGTCCAGGTAGAACCATTGTCAGTTGTCTTATATACATGACCATAGTCTTCACCATATCGGTACCCGGAAAAGGTAACATAGATGGCATTCACATCCTCCCTGTCTGTTAACACTTTGGTCACCCAAAGATTGGGAAGAGCATTGGAAATTTTTGTCCAGTTGTTACCACCGTTTTGCGTAATCCAAACATTACCGTCATCAGTACCCACAACGATTTTATCACTATCCAAAGGAGACACACTAATGGAAATTATGGTGCCATATACTATATTTCCGGAGTGGGGGCCATTGGATAAATCCGGACTAATCGCTGTCCAGTTTCCGGCAGCATTCACTGATCTGTAGAGCCTGTTTGCTCCGTAATAAAGTATCTGTGGATTTGCCGGATCAAATGCAATAGGTGTATCCCAGTTTTTTCTGTCGCTGGAAGAAATCCCATTTGTTGCATTAAAAAAAGAAGCCCCGTTATTTGTGGATTTTACTAAACCTCCATATTGGGACAAGGCATAAATAACATTGGTATTTGTGGGATCCACCAAAGGTTGAAAACCATCTCCTCCCGTGATAATCTGCCAATCGTTTAATGCACCTGTAGTGGTGCGCATCGTGCTATTATCTTGAGCACCACCATATACCTTATCGGGATTTTGGAAATCTACGTGAAAACGATAAAACTGTGTAATGGGCAAGGTCAAATCTTTCACATAGGAAGCCCCGTCATTGCCACTTTTATAAAAACCACCGTCATTGCCCAGTAAAACCTCCCCGGGAACAGAAGGATTGAAAGCCAGTGCGTGTTGGTCAACGTGCGCATTGGTAAAGGAGTTAAACCAGGTCGTTCCGCCATTTATGGATTTCTGAACGGTTAATCCCAAATAGTATATTATATCTTCATCTGTAGGGTCTACAAATATTCCTTCAAACCACCAGTGAAAACCCACATTGGTCAGCGGACCCGAGTTTACCGCAATCCAACTGGTACCGGCGTTTGTAGTCTTGTACACACCCTGCACATTGCCAATGGCGTCTGCATACATGGCGTAAAGCACATTGGGGTTGGATTTAGAAATATCAATACTTATTCGTCCCTTTTGCGAGGCTAATTGTGGGAGTCCGTTAGTTAGTTCTGTCCAGGTGTTACCTCCGTCAATAGTTCTGTAAATACCCGAAGTTTCACCCCCATACTGCCGCGCATTGGTTCTTCTAATGCGTTCCCAACTTGTTGCATATACAATATCCCCGTTTGTGGGATGTATAGCCATATCAATTACCCCGGTAGAATCGCTTACAAACAAAACCTGTTCCCAGTTGCCCCCTCCGTTTGTACTTCGGTAAACACCCCTGTTGTTATCTTTTCGGAATAAGGGGCCCATAGCAGCAACATATAGTCTGTTATCGTTATTAGGGTCCACTTTTACTTTGCCGATAGAACCCACTTCCGTAAGTCCTTTATTTTCCCAAGTGAGACCGCCATCTGTACTTTTGTACACGCCATCCCCATCATACGCCAGGGAACCTCCCCCTGCATTAGGCTCTCCTGTTCCTGCCCAAACAAGGTCAGGGGTATTTTGGGACAATTCTATATCCCCAATAGATAAAAAAGGCTGGTCATCAAAAATGGGTATCCAACTTGCTCCCGCATTGGTGGATTTAAATATTCCGCCACTGGCAGCCCCCACATAATATACATCCTGTGCATCTGGAGCAATTTCAATATCGGTAATTCTTCCGCCTATGTTCACGGGTCCTGCAAACTCCCATAAAATGCCTGAATTCCTGTTTTGCATTTTTTGCTTGCGCCACAATTTTGCATCTTCATAGGCACCCGCTTTGATTTCATCAAAAGGATAAGCGCGCTGCATAAAAAATATGTCCTTGGGAAGCTTTGTACTCTTTTGAGTTTTGGTAGTAGTAATTTCTTTGGAATCACATCCTGCAAGTAGCAGGATTAATGCGAATACATATAAAATTCTTTTCATAGCCTGAAAATTTAAGCTATAAAGATAAATAAATAATTAAGGAAATAATTTTGATTTTATTCGGAAAGGCTAAATCGGTAAATAATTTGACCTATCTGTCTGGCCGGTGCTTTAGGGTCGCTGTTGAATTTTGTTTCCAATGCTGCCCTTCTTGCTGGATCTGTCAGGCATTTTGAGTTGTTTGTTGTTCCCCTAACGCCAGGTACTGCGCTGGTTACGTTTCCGTTTCTGTCAACTGTTATATCAACCACAACTATACCTTCTTGGTTGCAGTCCTGTACAAATATCTTTTTATTGATTGCCCTTCTTCCGCCAAGCAAATAATTGCCGTCACCGTCCAGTCCTTTTCCAATTCCGAAGTTGCTGGTGGCGTTGGGGTCACCATCAGGAGAGTAGATATTTTTTTCTTTTGCTGTTGAATAATTGAATATAAAATCCTTTAGATATGGGTTTTCTATTCCCAAATCATTAAAAGCAATCGTAATTTCTTCTTGATTTGGTAACGGCAAATTGAAAGTTATATAATGGGAATTTCTCTTTAAGTAAATTTTAGAAGGGAACATTTCATTATTAATTAAACACCAATTGGATTCCTCTTTTTGCCATTGAAAATTACGCCATTCATTTTCTTTAAAGTTTTGTGCTTTATCTATTGAAATTTTCACTTGATTTTTCCATTCTCTTCCTTTGAATTTGAATAAAGTAGGAAAGAACTCATTCTCTGCATCGTAGGTTAACAGATTAATACTTAAATCAGAAGAACGAAAAGAGTTTATTTTTTTCTTTATTTCCTCAATAGAAATCTCAGTAAACTTATTTTGAGACTGTTTTTGTATTCGTACTTCGTAATCGGCTTGTTTTTCAAACTCACCTTTTTGACTCCACTTCAAGAAAGCAGATTTTATGTTTTTTTGAATTGAGCCTCGGTCTGTATATTCATATTTTCCATCATTTATCGGCGAGTTAATAAGACTTGACAGTCTATCTGAAGTAGATTTATCTGGTGTGGGGTCTTGAGCAAATACGTTGTTAAAACCTGTAAATACAAAGAACAGCAGAATAAATAATTTTCTCATTTTGAGTGATTTAGTTTTCATATAGAAAAAGTTTAACCTTTTAATTTATATCATACAATATTCCTTTTTCCTTTAATTTTCGGACAAAAGGTTCTTGGTTAATTCTCTGTCGCTCAATAAAACTTGCATTATTATGCCTGCTTATAATTTTATTAATATCATTTTCTGTAAAAAAGGTATTACTAAAGGTCAAATGTTCTTTTGGAAAAACAGTTTTGTAATCCAAAGACCAATGAAATGGTAAGGTTAATCCCAAAATAAGGATAATAATAAATGTAATCCACCCAGTGTTTTTATTCATCATTTATTTTTGATTATAGCTTAATCCAACAAACATTTTTAGTGAATTTTTTATGGATATTCAAAGACCAACTTTGCTGTTCAGCTCTTTTAATAATTGTTCCTTCAAAAGAGTCTATTTCTTTGCTAATATAGCTGTGATAAAATTTAGTTGTCCAACCATTCTTATATGATGATAA
>JBGTDF010000159.1:0-2025 GCA_041748455.1 Planktosalinus sp. | reverse complement strand
CTTTAAATTTTTTTAACCAAAACTTTGATCCATTAAAATAACAGTAGAACCGCCATTTGAAACAATGAGGATATCGGCGTCAGTTCTTCTTAGGATACTAAGTTCCCCTTCAGCCTATTCCCATTCATCTCTCAACTGTTTTTGATATTCCAGCGGGTCAATATTTGTATTCATTTTTCCTACAAATTTCATTTTGTCCTTTTTATGCATTTTAAATATAGCATCGTCAATCTGCTTTTTATTTTCTTCTTTTAAAGTTCTTTTTTTTGTTGTGGTGACCATTTTTTTTAAAGTTTTTGTTACTAGGCCAACGAGTCTTAAGAGATTAAGTTTATAAGTAGCTACTTTTTCAGTCTTTGCATCAACGCTTATGAAATACATGAGGAATGTATATTCACTTCGCCTTTAGCGGTTTATGAAGGCCTATTGACTATTTATCTTTTCAGGTAGGCATATCATCTTCACTTTCAACATTAGCCGTTTTCAATATGGCTCTGATCCGATCAATATGTACTTGCGACATTTTTGCCCTTTCAAGAGCTGATTTAGAACCGACTCCTTTTTTGCCTTCTGCCATTTCAGTCAGCAGGTTTTTGCGCTCTTCGAACATCCGAAGTGCAGTCCACATTGTTTCTTCAATTTTTTTAGTTTGTTCGGCTAGGAGGGAAGCTGCCGTATATGCATGCCCGGTATGGCAGCGGAATCGTGCGCTCTTATCTTTGCCTACCTTCCATAAAACACCGCCACAACCCGGACAGTTAAATGGCACTTGATCGCCGACTTTATTTACAGAAGCCAGATCGCTTAAAACACGTTCGGCAATTTTAGCCTCTATTAAAACATCTTTCGGAACAGGTTTGCTTTTTCGTAATTTCTGTGGAACAAGTTTATAAAGCAGTGCGCCCATTTGAGCTATAGGTAGACAATAATCTACCTTTACATTGTTCATGACATTTTTTGGCATATCAGGATATTCGGCTTCTTCCGGATCTTGCACAATACATGTTCCGCCGCATTTTTTAATGGCTTTCATGCCCGCTGTTCCATCATCAAGATAGCCAGTCAGCACAATGCCGATAACACCAGTGCCAAAACTTAAGGCGGCAGATCGAAACAGCGGATCAATGGCGGGACGCGATCGGTTTTCGTGGGCGCCTTTGGTCACCAGCAGTTTCAGGTCTTCGCCAATCATCATGTGATGGTCCGAAGGTGCCAACTAAATACACCCAGGTTTCAAGGTGTTTCCGCTTTCTGCGTGCTGACACTTTAAGGTTTTTAATTTGTTGAGCTCGTTTAAAAGGACATTTCCCGTAGCATCAGGAGAAATATGCTGCACTATCAATACTGGCAAGGGGAAATCGTGGCGCAGTTGGCTGATTAAATTTTTCAGTGCGCTAAGCCCTCCAGCAGAAGTACCTATGACAACAACCTTAGAAATTTTATCTGATTTTTCGGGCTTATTTGCGTTCTTCATTTTGTTTTCAACTGAAATGTAAAATTTTCCCTAAAATCAGGAACATTCATTCTCCTTCATTTACGTTGTTTTAGAAATTTCAGATGGATGCTAGGCGTGTGACCAGTTTGGGGATTTGGGGCGGGATTTATCTTACAATATGACTTTTCTTATTGGAAGAACCACCAATGCCCTGTTTCGTGTCCTCACGAAACAGGTGAGTAAGATCCAATCTTGGTTGAGGTGGTTTTGGTAGTGTTGTTACAATTTTTAGTTTCTTATCTTTTCGACTCATATAAGTCATAAAAATAGAGTTCTTGACCTACAAATGTAGTAATTTTTTGTTGGCTCATTTTTCGTGGAATTGGACGCAACGTTGAGCTTTTTAACCCTTGACTTTGCCTACGAGTAAACCTCATAAAACGGAAGGATTTTAAATCTATCAATTAATTCGTTAATGATTAGCCTAATCTTATCTGGATTGGTGATTTTTTAAGCTACATATTTTTTTTCACGGCAGTTATTTCGGAAATCATGGGTAAAAAAATGAAAACACACATTTAATAGCCAAG
>JBGTDF010000158.1:0-17747 GCA_041748455.1 Planktosalinus sp. | reverse complement strand
CCCACATGATCACCCACTTTTATATTTTTCACCGCAGAACCGGTGGCGACCACTTCGCCGATAATTTCGTGCCCGGGAACAATGGGGTAGGTGGTCATTCCCCAATCATTGTTCATCATGCTGAGATCTGAATGGCAAATCCCGCAATTGAGGATTTTTACATCGACTTGTTCAGGGCCAATGGGACCCATTTCGTAAGAGAACGCTTCAAGTGGTTGATTAGGGCCTTGGGTTGCAAATGCTGATACTTTCATGATGTATTTAATTTTTAAAACTTGGTTTTATTTGTTTCGTCTGTATTTTTTAATTCCTTCCAATCCTATTTCAATCAGAAATTTGGGAAGTATGCGTTCATTTTCGTTATACCAAAAAAATAATAGAAAATGATTCTTTATAAATTTGCTTTGTGTTGTCCTCCGTCAACACACAGACACGTTCCTGTAACCCAGCTTGCACAAGGCGACACTAAAAAGGCAGCTACGTTTCCTACTTCATCCGGAGTTCCCAGTCTTCCTGATGGAATGGAACTAAGTGCCCAGTCGTATAAAGGTGGATTTTCGGTTTTTGTCAATTCCCAAAGACCCCCGGGAAATTCTATTGATCCGGGTGCAATCGTATTTACTCTGATGTTTTTCGGCGCAAGTTGAATAGCCATTGTTTTAGAATAACTGATAATAGCGGCTTTTGCTGCTGCATAGGCAGGAGGGGAGCCGGCTTCAAGGCCCGATCCGGATGAAATAAACAAGATATTGCCACTGCCGGATTCTATCATCCAGGGAATGACCTTTCTTGTTGCTCTTACGCTGCCCAGTAAATCAATGTTGATACAGGTTTCCCAGTCGCTGTAGTCATCTCCCAGGCTTAAAGCTGAGACATTGTTAACTAAAATATCTACGGTTTTAAACTGGTCTTTTACCTGGTCAAGGAAAGCGTCTAACTGTTTGGTATTTCCAACATCGCAAGTCAATGCGATTACCTTTACGCCTTTTTTTAGAAGTTCTTTTTCGGTCTTTTTTAATCCGTCTTTACCACGGGCACAAATGGCCACGTTGACGCCTTCTTCAGCAAGATTTAGAGCAATACTTCTGCCTATTCCTTTACTTCCTCCCGTTATTATAGCGTGCTTTCCTTTTAATCCTAAATCCATAATGTTTAAAGTTTTTATAATTATTCACTTTTGTGCACTTCCATCTCTATCTCAATTAAAAATTCGGGGAGTGCGAGTTCTTTAACACCCAACCAGGAACCGGTTGGGAAGTGGTTTTTATAGATTTCGGCTCTGTATCCTGCCACTTCCAGAAACTTGGGCATGTTGGTTGTAAAGACATCTTCTTTAACCACATCATCAAAAGAGCAGTTGAAATGCTCCAATATTTTTTTTAGGTCCTTGTAGCAGTTTTTCATCTGTTGTTCAAAATCGCCAACAGCAATGGGGTTTCCCTCGTCGTCCATACTTACGGCACCGGAGATTTTTATGCTGTTCCCTACTTTTACGGCGTGTGAATAGCCAAAGGCTTTTTCTACCTCAGGGCGAAGTAAAAAGTATTCGGGTTTTTGGTTTGGTGTTTCCATATTTTAATAGTTGTTTAATGTTTCTTTTACGGGTCTGAATCGAATTCCTAAATCTTTTGCTGCCATTTGATTTTGATAGATAATTTTTGACTGGTTTTTGGGCTCTTGATGGTTCAGCATCAAGTTCATATCGCTAACCGAATAGGTTTCGCTACTCAATAAATAGTTTTTACCATGCAATCCGGAAATTGTCGCAGCATTGAAAACAGCTTCTGCAACATCCCTCACGTCTACTGTGGCCATTTCAGCATTAGTATCATAGAGCATTTGCACAAAGGCATTGGGGGCAATTTTGTTTTTAATCAGAAATTGCAAACCGGTTGAAGTGGAATCTTCCCTGTTTGATAAGGATTTTCCCATAACCCCCACTGGCGAAACAGAAGTGATTTCAAAGGAAATTTGTTGGTTTTCATTTATGAATTTTTCAACCGTTTGGTTGGCGATAAATTTTGCCTGTGCATACGGATGGCTTACTTCGCTCATAAAAGGCATGTCTTTTTCGCTCAAAGTATCACTTGGACTTTTACCTGCGGCAGGCAAAGGGAAATTGGTGTTGAACGCTGCTACAGAGGCGATTAAAACCACTTTTTCGATCCCCGGAGTTTCTTTAATAACTTCAAGGAAGTTTTCGGTGCCTTTGATGGTGGGGTCGAATAAATCCCTTTGAGGGTCTTCCACATCAAGTTGAAAGGGTGTGCCGGAGTGTATTACAAAATCACAGTTCTTTACAAAATCTTTTAATGCTGCCTTGTTTTCTACATTGAGTTCGCTGATGTATAGGTTTTCAGCGTTGTTGAGTGCCATGAGGTGCTCGTATTTGTCTTCACGGGAAATATCGGTTGCAGAGACTTTGACTTCATACCCGTTTTTTAAAAATTGCTTGGTGATGTAGCTTCCAATAAAGCCCGAACCACCTATTATACCTACTTTTTTCATATCTATAGTCCGGGAAACCCGTTGTCTTTGAGTTTATATTTTCTAATCCCGTTGAAACCTGATGATTGAACGAATTGAGGAAGCAAGTGGATTATTTAATTTGAAATTAAAAACAGGTAGCCGGCAGTAGATTTTGCTAATTGTCTAATAACCATTAAACATGAAAAATCACTTATTGACTA
The DNA here is from genome assembly GCA_041748455.1 of Planktosalinus sp. GTDB lineage: Bacteria > Bacteroidota > Bacteroidia > Flavobacteriales > Flavobacteriaceae > Planktosalinus. Next base: position 15,057 of record JBGTDF010000158.1, on the reverse strand, counting down.
CCGCCGGAATTCTCTAAAAAGAAAATCTACCTGATTTTTTATTCTTCCGCTTCTTCAGATTCGTCTGATTGAGCTGCAGCTTTTTTTTCAATTTCCTGAAGTTCCAAAACTATTTCTGTTGGATCCCAATAGCCATAAGTAGTTACGATTTTACCATCTACAAAACGATAAGTCAAGTGAACAGGCATATCAATGACTTTTCCACTTTCTTTTAGGGTAGCTTGCCAGTCTAACCAGGCATTTACCCAGGTATGTCCGTCATCAGTGACGACCATTTCATACTCCTGGTCTTCCTCTAAAAATTTTCTCGAACTGTAGTTGGCATCATTGCCTTGATGGTATTCCACTAGTTTGTCCATCGTAAGAAAATCGGTTTTTGTATTGAAGTAAGTTTTGCTTGTGTCTGCAAATTCACTCATAGTATAAGCTTTCTCATTGTAGTCTTGAATCACTTTTTTTACAATATCGATTTCCGGTGATTGCTGAGTGTAGCGGGTATCTTGTTGATTGCATGCTGTAAATAGGACGATTGCAAGTCCCAGTAAAATTACTTTTTTCATAATGTTGGTTTTTAAAAATTAGTTATTCATTTAAATGTATAATTTGGCCATCTTTGAATGTCCAGAGGTGTTGAAAAGTTGTGGTGACGCCCTCACATTCTGTGGGTTGGCGGCCGGAAACTGTTCCGGTGACCAGCACCTTGTTATCTTCAATTTCGCGATACTCCAAATTTTTAAATGAAACACCCCGCCATTCATTTTTCATAATTGCAGAAAGTGTGATGGTGTAGCGTTCATTGACATCCTTTGTGCTTTTGACTTCCTCCCAGTTTAGGATTGGGGTCCATGCTTTGATGTCTTTTGAAGTGGCATTGCTTTTTTGCAAGGCATCATAGATATTTTGTACGGCATCAATATTTTTAGCCTTTTGCCCTTGCACAGAAGGTAAAGCCATCCATGCAAGGATAAAGGGCATTGTGTATAGTATTATTGATTTCGACAACATACTTATAAAATTTCAGATGGTTTATTTTTTTGCTGGTGAATAGGACAATTCGGGCTGCATATTTCCCACTGTGTGCTCTAATTTTGTTATGTACTGAGATAGTTCATTCCAAAGTTTCATTCCCTCTTCACCCAAAAGCTGTCTGTTAGCCTCTGCCTGTTTTTCAAATTCCAATGCGCTTTCAGCTGCTCTTGCCACCATTATATAGGACTCTTCATTTCCAAACCCACTGAAATAAACCCGATAATCTAATTTTGAGCCTTTTTTAGTATAGAGTTCCTTGAATTTTCCAGCTATTTCTGCAATTTTCTGACGGTCTCTTGCCTTGTGGTACATTACCAGATTATTTCGGTAGTTTTTACCTTCCGGAGTTGTATTCATCCCGTTGGGCATATAGGAGAGGTTTCCATTTAAAATGAGGATATAATCATTATGGTAATCATAATGATTATCAAACTCATTAAAGATTTCTGCAAATTTATCATCACCGATTTTTGCACGTGTTTTGGGCATAAACTCTTTACCTAAATCTTCCCAGCCGCTCACGGGGGTAATGCTTATCACTCTGTTGTCATTGGTCCACAAGACATTCCATCCATCTTCTTCCTGATTTTCTTTGGCCAAATCGGCCAGTCTTTTAGATACCTTTTCATAGGCATCAGAACTCGAAGGATAGATGTGATCTACATGAATTCTGTAAAACTGGTTTTGTGCACTTAAAAATGCTGTACTGAGTAACAGTATCAAAAATGCTCTAAAAATTTTGTTAGTTGTTTTCATAAGGTGAGGTTTTTAGTTACTTAATTCACTATTTAAAGTATAGATGTATGACCATGCGTTATCGACTGCTGCATCCCATTTATCACCCATTTCGTCTGCTTTTTTCTTGCCTACGGCATTTTCATAGATTTTCCAGGGGCTGTCTCTTGTTATGTCCATTTGAGCAAACCCATTGTAAGGAGTAGAAACCATGTAGTCTGCTGCATCTGTTGCGCCACCCATATAGTTATACCAAATCCCCCTTTGAGTACCTTCTTTGGCTTTTATGGCATTGCTTACAGCACCAATTATTTCTCTAAAAACAATACCGTCATTAACTTTGAAAAAAGTGACCCAAACCAGTTTTGTGTCTTCGGGCATCGTTCTGCTGAATTCCGGCATGGAACGGGCGATGTTGTAATTTACTTTTTCAACATGGGGCAAAATAAAGTTTAATACTGTTGTATAACATTCTTTATTTGCAGGATCTTCTTTGTCCATTTCTGCCCAGTTTGGCATCACACTGGCCCTTATATACACAGTGCCTTCCCCTTGCACTCTACGCCACATGTTCCAGCCTTCTTTTCCACCGTTTTCCAGGTAGCATTCTTTCCATTTTTTTACACCCTCCATAAACTGTGCGTTGTGTCCTTGTTTCACTGTAATTTCACTTACCGATAAAAGGATGCTCTCATTGTTTTGTGCCGTGAGCATACTCATGCTAAAAACGGCTACGATTACTGTGGTAATCATCATTTTGATTGTTTTCATAATAATAGTTAGTTGATTGGTTAAGAAATAGTTTTTATTAGCTCTAAATAATTGATATTCAGTGAATATAAAAAGTAAGTTAGGACGAAAGTGGAGTTTCTTTGTCCGAAGCAAGGGGTTTATTTATCTAACCAAAAGGTGTGCTTAAATGGTTTGTAGTCTATTGAGCAGCTCCTCCTTTAAAGCTTTACTCACCGGGATGGCTTTTTTGCCAATCACAATGTGGCTGGTAGCGATTTCCTGAATTTGAGACACATTCACAATAAAGGAACGATGCACTCTTATGAAGTGTTTTTGGGGTAATTTTTCATCCATATCCTTGAGGGTGGTGACTAATAAATACTGTTTGTCTTTGGAGTGAATGCGGCAATAATTGCGCTCTGCTTCAATATAGAGAATATCTTTAATAATCACTTTCACCATTTTTTCGTGATGACGCACAAAAATACAATCACTCAACACAAAAGGAGATCCCGATTGCATCTCTGATAGAGAAGTTTCAATTTTTTCAGATTGAATGTGGGTGATGGTGAGCTCAATGGCACGTTGCAAATCTAGTTTTTTAAAGGGCTTTGAGATGAATGCATAGGGATGGGTGTCTTTCGCTTTAGCGAAATGGGCGTCATCAGCATTGGCCGTTAAATAGATAACGGGTATCGAATGTTCCAGATGAATTAACCGGACTGTTTCAATGCCGTCAAGTTCCCCTTTTAGCTGAATGTCCATCAAAATAATATCGGGTTTGTTTTGTTTGACGTGTTCTAAAGCCTCTTCACCGCGAGGAAGGATTCCGGTAACTTCATAACCCAAAGCAGAGAGTTGCAACGAAATATTAGCAGCAATTATCATTTCATCCTCTACAATCAATATTTTAATGGCTTTTTCCATTAAGCGGCTGTTTTTATTTTAAATTGAAATTCAACCGTTGTGCCTTTTTCTATTTTTTCAAGCATCGTGCCATTGAGTTGTTGTGTCAATAACTGAATTAACTGCGAACCAAAACCGGTTCCATTGGGAGCCAAACCATTTATTTTTCCCACACCGTTGTCGGCTACTTTTAAGGTTAAAGTTTCGGGAGTGGATTGTGATAAACTTATTTGAATGGTCCCGTTTTTATCTTCCGGGAAGGCATATTTTAAAGCGTTTGTAAGGAGTTCATTAACAATTAAACCTATGGGCACAGCGGTATCCACGTCCAGCTCCAGATTGTCCATAGCACATTCAATTTTCACTTTGTCTTCCGCATTGAAAGTGTCTAAAATACCTTCGCCCAAATTGAGAAAGTAGTCTTTCATTTCAATACTACCCAGATTTTCTCCCTGATATAATTTTTGGTGGATAATACCCATGGATTGCACCCTGTTTTGACTGGCAATCATCGCTTCCTTAGTGGGAGAGTCCTCCATTTGAGCAGACTGTAGCGAAATCAAGCTTTTCACCAATTCCAGATTGTTTTTGACACGGTGGTGAATTTCTTTGAGGAGGAGTTCGTTTTGTTTGTTTTTGATATCCAGTTCAATATTTAAGCTGAGCAATTCTTTGTTTCTTTTTTGTCGTTTTTTATAATAATAGAATAACCCAAAAAGGATAAAAGCCAATAAACCCACAAGAATTATATAAAGGGTTTGGGTTTTACTTTGTTGGTTTATTTTTTCATCTTGAAATAAAATGGTGGCATTTTTTTGCCCTGTTTGATATTTTGCCTGTAATTCTCCCTCTAAACTTTGAATGGCACGGTCTTTAAGTTGGGTATAAGCCGTTGCATAGAGCTTGTTGTATTCTAATGCATTTTTATAATCCCCCATATTTTCATAAATGGAAGATACATGCATATAATTTTCCCAAAGGTTTCTAATACGACCTGTTTTGATTATAATATCAATCGCTTCCAGATTGTATGGGAGGGCTTTCTCATTTTTCCCCTGCATTAAATAGACATGACCTATATTAGCCAAAGATGGAATAAGGTATCTCTGCAATCCCAATTTTTTTGATTGATCAAAATTGGTTTGGTAATCTGCAATAGCGGCATCATACTCACCCATATATTTATATATATTCCCTCGCCAATTGATGGATGCCATCAGAGGAATTCCGGTTTCACCCAGCTCCTTGTATAGTTCAATGGAAGTATTGATACTGTTTAAAGCGTGCTCCAAATCATCACCGGAAAATAGCAAACTATTAGCCCTGTAACGATAGGACAGGGCAAGGTCTTCTTTTTCATTTAGATTTTGTTGGATTTTAATGGCCTTGTCACAAAACTCGATGCCTGTTGTATATCGATTTTCATAGTATAATAAATCACACAAGTGTGAATAGCAAATACCTACTCCCTTTTGGTTGTCCATTTTTTCAAAAAGTTCCAATGCCTTATAAGTTTCCTCTGTGGCTTTACCATACTCGGTTTGGATAGAATAAATAGTTTTAAGTGCGAGATGGGTGTTTGCAATTTCTGATTCATTTTCCAAAGAAATGTAAATGTCTTTAGCTTTAAGGGTGTAAATCAAAGCGGAATCTAACTTAGAATATTCTTTGTGGTAGAATGCAAGGTGAAGGTAGGATTTTGCCAATGTATGTTCATTGTCGGATTCCATGGATAGTGCAATGGCTTTTCTTGCATTCCTGCCAATATCTGTAGAATCACCGGGTATATCTTTATGCTCTTCTATCCACTGAAGTGTAATTTGCAGTTGGTTTGAATCCTCGTTTTGTGCAAAGCAAAACAGGACACTAATTAATACAAATAGGGTAGTAATAATTTTAATCATAGGCCATCTTTAAAACTTTAAAAGGACCTGAGGCCTAATAAAGATATAAAAAAATACCGTAGATTCTTTACTTGTTTGCTTTTTAGATTTAAAAACAAACAAACAATCGCTTTCTATTTAAAAATATAAATGCTTAATTAATGTTGTATTTCGGTTAAAATTCGGAAAAGTATGCGGAACTCTTATTTGTGTTTATTCACCTCATCCAATAATTTCCGGTTGAGTTGTTGTTCACGTTCTATGGCACGTTGACGGTGATTTTCAAATTCATCTTCCGTTTCCTTCAACTTGAGTTGCAAAGAGGAAGTAACCTTATTACTGTTCATAAATTTGGAAACAAAAAGTGCAAGAAGCAAAGCGAAAAGTATAATAATTGTCCAGACAATCGCACTATACAAGCCTTTTGTGAGCAGTATTCCTAAAAACGATATTCCGTCTTGTTTATCCATGGATTCTTCCAGTTTTGTATTTGTTTCTGAAAGATTAGTTTGCAACAGGTCATTTTCAATTTTTTGGGACTCAATTTCTGATTGCATTTGTGCAAGGGCTTGCTGGTAAACAGAAATGCTGTCCACAACGCTTCTTTTTAAAGACTCTAAACTTGTTTTTCTAACTACTTTAAATTCCTGGTAACTGTTAGATTTATTTACTACTTCATCAAATTGTTCAGGTAAAGTATTGGTCTCTTGTGCAGTAAGTATAAATGAAAAAAACAACACTAAAAGTGCTGTGCTGTATTTAATGGGGTTCATGTTTTTTTGTTTTGGTAAAGCTCTAAAATAGAACATTCAATTAAGGATAAAATTGTATAAAAAAAGAAAATAATTTTATCGGATCACTTTCTCTGTGTGGTAGTGAAATTGAAGTGCTCCTGAAGGGCATTTTTTTATTTGACCAATTATCTTTTTGGTTTCTGCGCCATCCATATCAATCCAGGGTATCACGGTAGTGCGAAAAACTTCAGAAAGTCCTTTGGCACACAAGTCAGACTGTTTACAAATTTTTGGGTCGTAAGTTACTGTTATTTCAGCATTACTAAAATCGTTTTCGTAGGTATCCATAGCGGTTCATAATTTGGGATTATGACTTAGTTTGTTACGTTTCATTAACAAATAAACAAAAAAATGCTAATTATATCGATAAAAGTAAAATTATTTTCGATTAAATGCTTTTTTTAGAGAAAAATCCTACAGGTAGTTATTAACTAACCGCTTCTTTATAAGTAGTTAAAGCTCGTTCCCGGGCTTTTTTATGATCTACCATTTCTTTGGGGTAGTGTTCCGTTTTAAATTCTGGAACCCATTTTTTTATGTAAGTGTTTTGTTTGTCAAATTTTTCCATTTGAGATGTAGGATTAAATATCCGGAAATAAGGAGCCGCATCTACACCACATCCTGCTACCCATTGCCAGTTGCCCACATTGGAGGCCATTTCATAATCCAGAAGTTTTTCAGCGAAATAAGCTTCTCCCCATCGCCAGTCAATCAATAAATGTTTGCATAAAAAGCTGCCCACAACCATTCTCACTCGGTTGTGCATCCAGCCGGTTTCATTGAGTTGTCGCATACCTGCATCTACCAGAGGAAATCCTGTGGTACCGGATTTCCATTTTTCAAATTCTGCTTCCTTATTGCGCCACGCAATGCGGTCATATTGTTTTTTAAAAGCTTCTGTTTGCGTATTGGGAAAATGATATAAAATCTGCATAAAAAACTCCCGCCATATCAATTCATTCCAAAATATTTCTATTTTAGCGGCCATCGCTTTCTGTATAACTTGCCGGATTCCGACAGTTCCAAACCGCAAATGTGTACTCAAATAAGAAGTGCCATTTACGGAAGGTAAATTTCGTTTTGCTTTATATTCCTCTATTAAGGTTTCGTTGATATTGTAATCAGGAACTTCTACTTTTGAAGTTTCAAAACCCATATCACTTAAAGATATATTGGGTAAACGGGAATTTTCTATACAGTTTTTTAAATGGTCTTTGGTATCATAAATTTTAAAGGAATGCGCTTTAAACCGTTCTTTCCATTTGCGCATGTATGGTGTATAAACCAGATAGGGTTTACCATCCTCTTTCACTACTTCGTCTTTTTCAAAAATGACCTGATCTTTATAGGTGTAAAATCCAATATCTTTTTTCGAAAAAAAATCTGCTACTTCTTTGTCCCTTTCCATTGCATAGGGTTCATAATCATGATTGGTTATAACATTTTGCACCTGAAAATCAGTTGTGATTTGTTTGAAAATTTCAGAAGGTTTACCATAATATATTGCAATACTGCTGTTGCATGCCTCTTGCAATTTTTTTCGCATTGCCTGCAGGGTATTGTAGATAAATGTAACCCGTGCATCGTCTTTGGGTAGCTGTCCCAAAATTTCGGTATCAAAAATAAAAACAGGCAATACAGGAAACTTTCCGTGAAGTGCTTTATAGAATCCTACATTGTCGTCCAACCGCAAATCCCTTCGGAACCAGAATATGTTTACTTTTTTTTCAGGCATCTTATATTTTTAATGTAGACATACCGCCATCAACGCCAAACACCTGACCGGTAATCCAACTGCTTTCTTCCCCTAAAAGAAAACTAGCCATCGCAGCTATATCTTTTGTTTCGCCCACTCGTTTTAGAGGGTGTCTTTCTGCGGCGTTTTCTTTTTTTCGTTCATCCCCTAAAAGACGATCTGCAAGTGGGGTATTCGTTAAGGAAGGAGCAATAACATTGCATCTTATTTTTGGGGCATATTCAGCGGCAAAAGCTTTTGCAAATCCTTCTATCGCACCTTTGGAAGCACTAACACTGGTGTGAAAAGGCATTCCCATTTTTACTGCAACCGTACTGAAAAGCACAATGCTTGCATCTCCTGTTTTTAATAAATTGGGAAGTACCCCTTTGAGCGCCCTGACCATCGCCATAAAGTTAAGTTGAAAATCTTCTTCAAAGCTTTCATTGCTTAAATTTTTAAAAGGTCTTAGGTTGATGCTTCCGGGACAGAAAACAAAACCGTGAATTTCTTCGGGTAATTCCAAATCTGAAATAGTATCTTTTGTAGCGTCAAAGGTAAAATGTTTAATAGCTTCCGAAGTAAACCCATTACTGGTTCTGGATGCTACAAATACGTGATGATTCTTTGCTAAATTTTCAGCAATAGCTTTTCCTATGCCATAGGAACCGCCGATTAAGAGTATATTTTTGCTCATAAATTAAGGTTTATATTCGCCAAAGAGTTCGATAAGTTTTTTTCTTCGGAATTCAAAAATTTCATGCAACTTGGGTTTTACCAAAAATGGATGCGCCATTTTACCCAAAAATCCCATGGGGACTTTATAATCTACAATATCTTCCATCTCCACACCACCGGGAATTTCTTTGATGAAATGTTTATGGTGCCATAGCGCATAGGGACCAAAACGTTGTTCATCCACAAAATATTCCATGTCTTTAACATGGGTTATTTCAGTGACCCACTTTGTTTTGATGCCCATTACAGGTGTTACAATGTATTGGATAATCTGACCCGGGTACATAGGTCTGTCTGTTCCCGACACAATATGAAATCCCATATATTCCGGAGTGATTACTTTCAGGTTTGCAGGGCTGGAGAGAAAATCCCAGGCTTGCTGTAGGGAGATTGGCAGGTTTTGTTTGGTATGTAAGGTGTACATTTTTAGTATATAATTTGCAACAAAGCTACTACAAATAATGTTCATTAAATATAAAATAAAGTTAAACAATAATTGTTCTCAAAATCTTATTTAAGGTTTTGTTAACATATAATTTCATGGTAAACAGATACCTTAGTAGCTTAATATAAATTGTTTAAAAACCAATCACACAATGAAAAAAATAACTATTCTTTTTGCATTTTTATTTGTAGGCGCACTTTCGTATGCGCAAATTGCTTCACCTGCTGCGAGTCCTGCAGCCAAAATAGAACAAGCAGTTGGATTAACAGATGTGAACATTGAATATGCCCGCCCAAGCATGAAGGGAAGAACTATTTTTGGGGATTTAGTTCCTTACGGAAAGCTTTGGAGAACCGGGGCTAACGCACGTACCAAAATTACATTCAGCAATGATGTAACCATTGGGGGAAAAGAGTTAAAAAAAGGAACCTATGCTTTACTTACGATCCCAAATCAAAATCAATGGGAAGTGATATTATATACAGAATACCAAGCAAATGGTGCTCCGCGTGAATTGGATGAAAGTAAAGTTGCGGCTCGTTTTAACGCGACGCCAATGGTTACCTCTATGGCAAGGGAAACATTTACTATAGAAGTTGCAAGTGTTACTAATAGTGGTGCTACTATTTTCTTGTTATGGGATAAAGTAAGGGTGCCAATTAATTTTACGGTTCCAACCGATAAAGAAGTAATGGCAAACATAGAAAGAGCGATGTCAGGACCTTCTGCTTCTGATTATTATACTGCAGCGATGTATTATTATGATGAGGGCAAAGACATTAACAAAGCCAAAGAGTGGATGGAAAAAGCAATGGCAGGAAATCAAAATCCGCCATTCTGGCAATTGCGCAGCCAGTCTTTAATTTATGCTAAGGCAGGCGATAAAGCACGTGCCATAGAAACTGCCAAAAAATCCCTTGCTGCAGCACAAGCCGCCGGTAATGCAGATTATGTAAAGATGAATGAAGACTCGTTGAAAGAGTGGGGGGCGAAGTAAATTTTTTATATCTCAAAACAAAAAATCCCGCAACTTGCGGGATTTTTTGTTTTAATTAATGAGATAATAATGAGATAATAATGAATAATGAATATCGAATAATGAACACCGAATAATGAACACCGAATAATGAACACCGAATAACGAATTAACGAATAACGAATAACGAGTTATCGATTAACCATTAATCAATAACAAAAATCAATAGTTAATATTTACCCTAATACCATTGTCAGACGCTAAAGTTTGGATAGTTTTACATACTTTCTAAAAAATACTGTTCCTCTCTTTGGAATACGTGTATTTAATTACAGAACTTTTAAAACTATCTAATTATGCAATTCCATATAAAAATAAGCAATTTAAAAACAGTGGACGAACTGGAAGGTTCTTGGACAAACGAAGATTATATAGCCCTCTTAAAGGTGTATGGCTATGCGGAAGCTGAACAGGTAAACCCTAACGAACTAAGGGAATATCTTTTTATGGCAATTGCCGATTATGAGCCTAATGAAGCCGCTGCCTTACTTTTGGAATACAAACTTTCAGAAGAACTGGAAGAAGGACAGATACACAACATTTCCCACGAAATGGAAAGGGAAAAAGTGGCTGAAAATTATTCAGACATTACCTTGCACAAAGCACTTTTTGAGGTAAATCAATTACTCTACAAAGCATTTAACGGCACATTCCCGCCTACCAAAGCAACGGTAATTATTTTTGAAATGAAAGATGCTGACAATACAGAAATCACCAATGAAATGGTAATACAAGGACTGAGCAAAGGTCTTGCTGAAAATAATCTGATACACCGCTTGTTTGACGAGCAACTGGCAGGGAAAGTTGCCTTTCCTGAAGCTGATGGTATTGTATGGGATATTCAAAGCAAAGGCAGTGCACAGTATGTACTTACTACTTCTGAGAAATGGATTGGTAGGGATGACTTTAGGGAAATGGAGTTTGAAGCTGAGGTGACTCCTTTTGAAGAAGAAACAGAGGAAGATTAACATCGGTCCCATTAAAATAATAAAATAATGCCTGTTTTTTTAGAATTTAAAAAACAGGAATTATTAGTACTCAAGTGTTTATAGATTGCGAAATTATTTAAGTCTGCCGGAATTTAAAAATCTTCATAACCGCTTTTGATTACGGTCACTATCATTTTAAATCTGCCATTAGGAATTATCTGACTGGGTTTATGTGCTGGAATTAATATGCCGTCTCCAGTTTTCAGCTTGGTTTGTTTCCCATCCACTTCTACGTTTGCGCTACCATCAATTATTTGCACATAGGTATCAAAAGGGGTTGTTTTTTGATCCAGGCCTTCGCCTTTAGCAAACGACATGGCATTAACCGACCCTGTCGCCCTTTTCATAATTGTTTTATTCACAATAGCTTCATGTTCATATTCAATAAGTTCAACAATGATATGTGAGCTTCCTTTTTCAATTTCTCCATCTGGGATGGGTAAATTTTCCAGTTTTTTTGTGTCCATAAGACAAGTATTTTCTTGATTTGTAATGTATCTCTAATTTAAATTATAGTAGGTAAATATTGTTACACCTAATATCTTAAATGTTGTAGATTTCCCACTTTGTAAATTTTATTGAGAAAAAAAGAAATGAAAGGTGAATAACCCCGAAGCAGGGCTAAAGATTTCTCTACGCCGCCGAGGTAGATTTTTGATATAATCTATAAAAAAAAGTCCCACCGAAGCAGGACTAAAGGTTTTCACCTACGGCATATAGCCTTATTGTGATAAGATTAAAGATTAGAAATTTTAATCATTTCAAATATACAATAAAGATTTTTAACTGCAATTGCGGGAAACCGTAAAATGGCTATTTTATTTTTGGTTATATTTAAAATCTTAATTAAAAAAGGTACGTATGTCAAGAATATTAGGATTGGATTTAGGGACTAACTCGATAGGGTGGGCGGTTGTGGATGATGCTGGAAATAAGATTTTAGGTATGGGTAGTAGGATTTTTCCAATGGGAGTTGATAATTTAGGAGAAGGTGATAATGAAATTTCTAAAAATGCCAGTAGAACAGGAGCAAGAGGAGTAAGAAGACAATTTTTTAGAAGAAGATTAAGAAAGAAAATATTATTACAAGCTTTATCAGAATATAAAATGTGTCCTTTGACACACTCAGATATTGCAACTTGGAAAAAGACAAAAAAATTTCCAGAAATAAAACTGAAAGAGTGGTTTGCTTTAAATCCTTATGAACTTAGAAATAATTCATTAACTGAGGAATTATCATTATCTGAAATAGGAAGAATATTTTATCATTTAATTCAAAGAAGAGGTTTTTTAAGTAATAGTAGAAAAGGCGGTAAAGATGACGGTGCCATTTTTAAAGGAATGCCAAAAGAGGGAAAAATAGGTATAAATGAGACCTTGGAAAGCATTGAGGATAAAACATTGGGATCTTATTTATATGAAATTTACCCTAAAGAAAATCAACCTTATAAAGAAGGTTTAGAACGTATAAGAAACAGGTATACTACCCGCAAGATGTATGTTGATGAATTTGAATTAATTTGGGCAAATCAAGCAAAATATCATAAGGAGTTAACCGAAGATTTAAAAGAAACTATTGGAGGAAGAAAACTTGATGGCTATAATGAAGACGGGATTTTGTTTCATCAACGTCCTTTACGCTCTCAAAAACACCTCATAGGTAATTGTACTTTTGAAACCGGAAAAACAAAATCCCCCCTTAGTGCCATTCCTTTTGAATTATTTAGAATATATCAATGGGTAAATACAGTTGAGTATAATGGAAAAAAAATAAATAGCGATGAAAAAGATGCAATAATAGAAACGTTACTTTCATTTGAAAAAATTGAGTTTAAAAGATTAAGAAAAGTTATTGGTAAAGAAAGTGCTGAGTTTAAATTTAACTATAAGGATGATGATAAGATTGTTGGGACCCATACCATATCAAATCTTTGCAATAAAAAATATTTCGGAAAAAAATGGTTTGATCTATCTGAAAAAGAACAGGAGGATATTTGGCACATACTTTATTTTTTTGATGATAAAACCAAAGTAAAAGAATATGCTTTGAAGCATTGGGACTTTACAGAAGTACAGGCAAACAGCATCGAAAATTTCAATTTAAAAGAAGGTTATGCCAGTTTAAGCAGAAAAGCTATTGAAAACATTCTGCCATTTTTAGAAAAGGGTTTTACCTATGATGTTGCTGTTGTTTTAGGTGGAATTAAAAACGTTTTTGGAAAAGAATGGATGTCATTAAATGATGAAAAGAAAAATTTTATTTATGACAATGTCCCTGAAATTATTAGATTTAAAATAAAAGGCGGGTTCATTGAAACGCTTAAAGATTTATTGAGAAAGGAATATAATTTAACAGATAAACAATTAAGTAAACTCTATCATCATTCCACATCAATTGATGCAAATGTATTATTAAAAAGGCTTCCTTTAGGTAAAGAAGCAGACAGAGAAATACAATCCATTAGAAATCCGATAGTCATTACTGCTTTATTTGAACTTCGAAAAATAGTGAATGAATTAATTGATGATTATGGAATATTTGATCAGATTAAAATTGAAATGGCCCGTGATTTAAAAGTTTCCAAAACTAAACGGAGCCAGATAAGAAGAGAACAAAAAAGATTGGAACGTGAAAATGACAGGGTTAAAGCTGAAGTATTAAAATACACTCATTTGTCACATGAAAATATCTTAAGATATAAATTATGGGAAGAATGTAAACAGACTTGCCCTTACACAGGTAAAGCCATACCTGTAAATAAACTTTTTACCGGAGAGATTCAAATTGAACACATTCATCCCTGGAGCCGTTCACTAAACGATAGCTTTATGAACAAGACATTGTGTTATGCTGATGAAAACAGAAACAAGGGCGATAAAACCCCCTTTGAGTTTTATGGCAACGATTCATCTAACTGGTCAGCAATCAAAGAACGTGCGTTAAAATTGTTTTCTGATACTAAAGAATACCCCAGTGCTTATCAAAAATTCAAACAGTTTGTTAAACAAAAACACGAAAGTGATTTTACTACGAGACAGCTCAATGATACCCGTTATATAAGCCGTGAAGCAAAAAGTTACTTATCTCAAATTTGCAATAAGGTTCTTGTCTCCCCGGGTCAGGCAACTTCAAATTTAAGGCACAAGTGGGGTTTAAATAACGTGTTGAATGAAGAAAATGAAAAAACTAGAGAGGATCACAGGCATCACGCCATAGATGCTCTTGTGATGGCTTGTACTAAAGTATCTTATATACAGGAACTTTCAAACTGGAATAGATACAATCGAAGTTATACAATGAAAAACTTTCCATTACCATGGGAAAGCTTTCATAAAGATGCCGAAGATGCTACAAATAACATTTTGGTTTCCCATAAAAGGTTGAAGCCTGTTGTAACCATAAGGACTCATAATACTGAGAAAAATGGTAAGGTTCATAAAAATGTAGGTGTTGCTGCCAGAGGACAATTACACAAAGAAACGGTTTTTGGTAAAAGAACAGCTCCATTCAGTGAAGAAGCTTATCATGTTAGAAAGCCTATAGATAGTTTAACCACTGAGAAGCAAATAGAAAAAGTTGTTGATTTAACTATTAAAAAGTTGATTAGAGAAAGGGTAGAAGATATTGGAGGCATTATTAAAGGTAATATACCTCCAAACACTTTTTTTACTGTAGATGAGAATGGAATTAAAAAACCCCAAATATTTTTACCTAATAAAAATGGTAATCCAGTACCGATATTGAAAGTAAGAATGAAAGAAAATATTGGTGGAGCAGAGCAATTGAAAAAGGATTCAAATCAATGGGTTAACCCTAGAAATAATCACCATGTTTTAATATATAAAGATTATAAAAATAATTTAAAAGAAGAAGTAGTTACTTTTTGGACAGTTGTGGAACGTAAAAGACAAGGTCAAGATATTTATCAATTACCTGTGGATGGTCAAGAAATTATCACAACACTTCATATTAACGATATGTTTTTATTGGGTTTGAAAGAGGAGGAAATTAATTGGGATTATCCGGATTATACA
>JBGTDF010000157.1:0-7992 GCA_041748455.1 Planktosalinus sp. | reverse complement strand
AAATTAGGGAAGCTATGAAAAGGATAAAAAAAGTACTCTCTTAAATAAACTATGGCTAAAATCCTCCTCCTAGGCTCCGGTGAACTTGGCAAAGAATTTGTCATTGCCGCACAGCGCATAGGTCAAACTATTATTGCAGTGGACAGTTATGCAAATGCCCCGGCCATGCAAGTTGCACATGACTTTGAAGTGATAGATATGCTGGATGGCAATGCGCTAGATAAAGTTGTTGACAAACACAAACCAGATTTTATCGTTCCTGAAATTGAAGCCATTCGCACAGAGCGATTTTATGAATATGAAAAGCAAGGGTATACAGTAGTCCCTTCCGCGAAAGCGGCAAACTTCACGATGAACCGAAAAGCAATCCGGGATCTTGCAGCTAAAGAACTGGGCATCAAAACAGCAGAATACCGGTATGCGACTTCCGCAGAAAGCCTTCAAAAAGCGGTGGAAGAAATAGGTATGCCTTGTGTGGTAAAACCTTTAATGTCTTCCAGCGGAAAAGGGCAAAGCACCATCAAAACACAAGAGGATATCATAAAAGCCTGGAACTATGCCATCGAAGGTTCTCGAGGGGATGTAGTTGAGGTTATTGTGGAAGCTTTTGTGAATTTTAATTATGAAATCACCTTGCTTACGGTTACCCAAAAAAATGGGAAGACCTTATTCTGTCCACCCATCGGGCACAGGCAGGAACGCGGGGATTATCAGGAAAGCTGGCAGCCTGCGACTATGGCAAATGATTCTTTGGAAACTGCCAAAGCAATGGCAAAAGCGGTAACTACTGCTTTAGGTGGTGCCGGACTTTGGGGTGTTGAATTTTTTATTGTAGACGACGGGGTATATTTTTCTGAATTATCCCCGCGACCCCATGACACCGGAATGGTTACCCTTGCCGGAACGCAGAATTTCAACGAATTTGAATTGCATTTGCGTGCTGTGTTAGGACTTCCCATTTCAGAAATAACTTTGGAAAGGCATGGTGCAAGTGCTGTAATCCTGGCAGAAAAAAACAGTGACAACCCTACTTTTGAAGGCATCGAAAAAATTGCTTCAGCACCTCAATCCGATTTCAGGATATTTGGCAAACCCACCTCCCGTCCTTACAGAAGAATGGGTGTTGTTTTGACTTATAACAAAGTGGGAACAGATATCGAAAAAATTACACAAAGAGCAAAAGATCTGGCTGCTTTAGTAAAGGTTGTTTAAACCTTAAACCTGGAACCAAAAACTTGAAACCCTATCTGTTTCTCCAAAAAAATGGAGTAAGTAAAATAAGAACAGTGAATAATTCCAACCTTCCGATAAGCATAAGAAAAGCAGACCACCATTTTGCAAGGTCAGGCAGAATATCATAATTGTTTACAGGACCCAGCGCCCCTAAAGCCGGACCAACATTCCCTAATGAAGATGCTGCTCCCCCAAGTGCTGTTTGAAAATCCAGACCCAAAAAGGCAAAAACCGCTACACCAATTATAAAGGAAAGTATATACAATATAAAAAATGCAAGAATATTAAATACTATAGGTTGCGGTATGGCTTTATCATTATAACGCACGGGTAAAACGGCGTGCATGTGCAAGGTTCTTTTAAATTCCATTAAACCATTTTTAATGGTGATTAAATGACGTACTATCTTCATCCCTCCTGATGTAGAACCGGCAGAACCGCCCAAAAACATCAATCCAAAAAAGAGAATAGTTAGAAAAGGAGTCCACATGGTATAATCTGCCGTTACAAATCCGGTGGTGGTTACAATTGCCAGTACTTGAAACAGGGCATGCCTAAAAGAACTTTCTTCCTCTCCCCAAACCATAGGGTGCATTACAGTGGATAAAGAAAGATCTGCCTGATAATAAATAATCAAACCTACTATTAATGTAAACAATAATATAAAACCAAAATATAATTTAAACTCTTCATCCCTGAATATTTTTTTAAATTTTCCTTTAAAAGCAAAGTAACTCAAGACAAAGTTTGTTCCGGCAAGGAACATAAAAACTATAATAATATACTGTATCCAAGGCATATCGTTCCAATAAGCAACACTTGCATTTTTAGTGGAAAAACCTCCGGTGCTCAACGTACTCAAAGAATGATTTATCGCATCAAATAAACCCATGCCTGCAATTTTTAAGAGAATGGTTTGGGCAATTGTATATGCAAAATAAATAAGCCATAGCCTTTTAGCAGTATCTGTAATTCTGGGATGCAACTTATCATTACTTGGTCCCGGTGCTTCGGCTGCAAATAGTTGCATTCCCCCTATTCCTAAAAGCGGTAGGATGGCAATCGCTAAAACGATAATCCCCATTCCACCTATCCAATGGGTCAAGCTTCGCCAAAACAAAATTCCTTTTGGCATGGATTCAATATCTTTCAAAATCGTTGCCCCGGTGGTTGTAAAACCACTCATCGTTTCAAAAAATGCATTGGTAAAAGAAGGAATAGCACCAGAAAATAAGTAGGGCAAAGTACCGCTAAAAGCCATGATTAGCCAACCAAAAGTCACCACGACATAACCATCCCTTTTTTTAATTTCCTTTTTATGGTCCCTGGTGATGTACATTAACAAAGAACCAACCGCCAGAGTGAGCAGACCGGCATAAATTATACCCGCTGTGGCTCCATCATCATAATAGAAACTTACGATAGCAGACAAAAGCATAAAGCCCCCGTTAAACATAAGCAAGAGTCCCATAAAATGGGATATGATCTTAAAATTTAACTTGGTTGTACTTGCCATCTAAAGAAAGAATT
The DNA here is from genome assembly GCA_041748455.1 of Planktosalinus sp. Classification (GTDB taxonomy): domain Bacteria; phylum Bacteroidota; class Bacteroidia; order Flavobacteriales; family Flavobacteriaceae; genus Planktosalinus. The sequence goes on along the minus strand of JBGTDF010000157.1, from coordinate 5,229 downwards.
TCTCAACTTTATTTATGGAATGGGGTAAACAACAAACAACTACCCTGTCCCCGCTTTGAATTTTAAAATCAGCAGTAGCAATAAGCCCCTCGCCATTTCTCACCACGCCACCAATAATTGCAGATCTGGGGAAGTCTAAATTCCGGATTTGTTTGTTGGTAACCAAAGAGGTTGAAGAAACCACAAACTCTAGAAGCTCGGCATTCATATTATTCAATTTTGTCATTGCAATGACCTCTCCTTTTCTTATATATCTGAAAATATCGTTTGCTGCGAGTAATTTTTTATTGATCAAAGTATCAATCCCGATAGAGTGGGAAAGCTGAAAATAATCCATATTCTCCACCAGTGCAATGGTTTTTTTAACCCCTTTGGATTTAGCAACCAAACAGGACATAATAGTGGTTTCTGAATTTCCGGTCACCGATATAAAAGCATCCATATCCTGTATGGATTCATCCTCGAGTATTTCCACATTTCTACCATCACCCTGAATCACCAAAATATCCGGCAAGGAATCTGCCAGATCAAACGCTTTTTCTTTATTTACTTCAATAAGTTTTATATTGAAATTCTTTTTGCAAAGCTCACGAGAGGTTTTAAATCCTATTTTACTTCCGCCAAGAATCATTATATTTTTGATGTCATTTTTAACCTTTCCGGTAAGTTTATAAACTTCTTCAACACCTTCCTTTGTTGTTAAAAAATATACCTGATCCCCTTCTTTGAAAACGGTATCGCCTCTGGGTATTAAGGTATATTGTGTTCCAAAACGCTGAATAGCTATCGTCGAAAACTCAATTCCGGGATACACACTTGCAGACTCCTTTACTGTCTTGCCTACAAATGAGGCAGTACGTGCCAAAGTAAGACCAATCATAGTCAATGCTCCACCTTCAAATTCATAACTGTCGTTAAAAGCACTTTGGTTCAAAAGCAATTCAATCTCACTGGAGGCCAAAGATTCCGGGGAGATAAGTTCGTCAATGCCAAACCTCGCAAAACCTATTTCTTCTTTGTTTTTAATAAACTCTGTATTGGAAATGCGAGCAATAGTTTTTTTTGCCCCTAATTGTTTTGCAATAAAGCAAGCGGTAATATTAGTAGTCTCACTGGAAGTCACCCCGATTACAAGGTCTGCACGGTCTACTTTAGCCTCTTTTAAAACTGCTATGGAAGTACAATCGCCTTTTAAAACGCGTATGTCCAGGTGCGTATCTGCATAGGTTAAATTTTCCCTTACAGAATCTATCAAGGTAATGTCCTGGGATTCATAAGAAAGTAATTTAGCTAAATGGAACCCTACTTCACCTGCACCGGCAATAATTATTTTCATCTTTTAGACTATTTGTTGGTAAACTTATGGTTTTGGTAGCAGAAGTACTGCTTTGGATCCTTTTCGGAAATACTATCAAAAAATGGTTGCAGACATTTCATGCTTTATGGAAAAATGAAAAATAGATTTTACAAAATTACACAATAAGAAAAGATAAAGCCCCGAAACAATAAAATATCTGTCTTAAATATATAACATACTAAAATACTATATTTGCACAAAAATTGCAATGAGCGAAAAAGTCACTCCATATAAAGAATCCTCCCTTAAGAAGAAAGAGCAGGTGGAACAGATGTTTGATACGATTTCGGGGAATTATGATGGTTTAAATCGTGTGATTTCTTTTGGATTGGATATAAAATGGCGTAAACGTGTTGTAAAAGCAGTTACTGATACAAATCCAAAAAGTGTATTGGATATTGCAACGGGAACCGGGGACCTGGCGCTTAGTTTTTCCAGATTTGACATCCCAAGAATTGTGGGTCTGGATATTTCAGAAGGTATGCTTTCGGTTGCCCGAAAAAAAGTAAAGGATGCTTCCGCCGGTTCGGCTAAAAAAGAAAATTTCAGTAAAATCGAATTTATACAGGCAGATTCTGAGGCAATACCATTTGAAGATAATAGTTTTGACGCTATAACGGTTGCTTTTGGCGTTAGAAATTTTGAAACTTTGGAAAAAGGACTTGCAGAAATCTTTCGGGTTTTGCGTCCGGGTGGGATATTTGTGGTGCTGGAAACTTCAGTCCCAACCAAAACCCCGTTCAAACAAGGGTATGGTTTTTACACCAAAAAATTAATGCCATTAATAGGCAAAGTTTTTTCCAAGGACAAAGTAGCTTACAACTATCTTAGTGAAAGTGCATCGGTTTTTCCTTATGGTGAAAAGTTCAACAATATTTTACGCAAAATCGGGTTTAAAGAGGTGAAAAATAAACCGCAAACTTTTGGCGTAGCAACAATATATACTGCCTCAAAATAATTTTTATGAGAAACCTGTTATTAGTATTGGCATTCCTGTTTTTTTTACAAGGTGTAAATGCACAAATATTTTCAAAAGAACGATTGGCTAATCTGGAAAATTTTGACAAACGCAGATGGACCTGGGGTTATTTTTTAGGGTTTAATTCCTATGATTTTAAGTTTGATTACATCAATGAGTTAGGGGATGATGACATCCTAGTGGATGCCAACGGTGGTTTTAATGTGGGTCTGATAGGCGATTTACGTATCAATGAATACCTTAACTTACGATTGGAACCCGGATTGTTTTATACAGAAAGAATCCTGACATTTCCTAATTTTGAAGAAGAAAGGGACTTCTTAAGGGAAGCAAAATCCACCTATATTCATATTCCTTTACTTTTAAAAGTTTCCACCAAAAGGCTTAATAATTTCAAGCCATTTATTGTAGGTGGTATTTCCACTTCTGTAAACTTATCCAGTAACCAGAATAGTCCGGAAGACAATCGTGTGGGTACATTTAGGATGACAGATGCTACCTATTATTATGAACTGGGATTTGGAATTGACTTTTATTTATTTTATTTCAAATTTACGCCATCCATTCGCGGTGTTTTTGCGATGAATGACGAGTTGGTAAGGGATATTGATCCCAACAGTCCTTACACAAGCAATATTGAAAAAATGTCCACAAGAGGATTCTTTATCAATTTTACTTTTCAATAGCACGGTGCAATTCACTTAAAAGAATTGCAGTAGCGGTTGCCACATTAAGACTTTCCGTTTCCTGAAGATTCCCAAATTGTGGGATTGTTATTTTATGGGATATGTATTTTTCTATAGCGGGTGAAATACCATTAGCTTCATTGCCCATAATCAAAATGCCAGCATCCGGAAAGTTGGTTTTGTATGCGTTATTCCCATCCATGCAGGCGCCATAAACCTGAATATTTTCATTTTTGTTTAGGAATTCTTCCACGTCCCGATAGTAAATATTTACCCGAGCAAGAGAACCCATAGTCGCCTGAACTACTTTGGCATTATAACTATCCACAGTGGTTGGGGAACACACCAGATTTTCTATTCCAAACCAGTCGCAAAGACGTATTATGGTCCCTAAATTTCCGGGATCCCTTACATCATCGAGCACAATAGTCCAACCGGATGTAATTAGTTCCTTTTCTTCCGGAATATGAACAACGGCAACAGCCGTGTTTGGGGTTTTTAAACTGCTTATTTTTTGTAATTCAGTTTCGGTAATTCGGGTTATAAGATGCACGGGGATATTGGGTAAATTTTCTGTGGAAAATAGTTCATAAAACTTTAGGCCTGCACGATACAACTCGTCAATCACTTTTGTACCTTCGGCAAGGAATATTTTATGCTTTTCCCTATATTTTTTTAGTCGTAAAGACGTTATAAGTTTTATTTGATTTTTGCTTACCATGCAAATGATGTATTTTTGAACAATTATAATTTCGCCTTTGAAAAATCTATTTACAAAAATACCACTATTTCTACTAATTTATGCAGCCTTCCTCTCATGTGATGCTGTAAAAAAAGTGAAAGAGGATGAATTACTGCTTACAAAAAATACCATAGTAGTAGATTCCGTAGAAATAAAAGATGCGGCGGTTTACAGTCAACTTATTCAGGAACCTAATACTAAGCTTGCCGGAATTCCTTTGGGATTGCATTTTTATAATTTAGCCAATGAAAAACCAGACTCCACCCATCAGGCCTGGCTCAACCGAAACCCCAACAGGGAAGACCGTCTCATAAAATTTCTTTCCAAAAAGCAGGTAGATGAAATTGGCAATTATCGCAGGGGATTGAGTAACTGGATTAAAAACACCGGTGAAGCACCGGTAATTATTAGTAATGATCGTGCTGAAAGATCGAGAAAAAGAATTGAAGAATATTATAAAAGTTTTGGCTGGTTAAATGCCGAGGCAACATATAAAATAGAGAAAGACACTGCCAAAGAAAAAAGGGCTTCCATAAAATATGCAGTAGAAAGACAAAAACCCTATGTTGTGGATTCCATTGATATACAAATTGATTCGCCCGTGGTTGACTCCCTATTTCAAATAACCCGGCACAGGAGTTTAGTAAAATCAGGGGTTCAATATTCCCGAAACGATTTTGCAAATGAGCGAGACCGTTTGACCATACAACTGAGAAATTCAGGATTGTATTATTTCAATCAGGAATATATTTCTTTTATTGCCGATACTGTGGATACAAATCATAAAGCAAATATAGAATACCTGGTTTCCAACAGGAACGTTCAAGTCGGTGATTCCACCTATCAGGAACCATTTAAAGTCCATAAAATCAGTAAAGTTAATATTATTACAGATTACTCTTTCGAAAACAGGAATAAGCAGTTTCAGGATTCCATTACCTATCTTGGTTATAATTTATATGGGTATGACCCTATTAAATACCGGGCAAAAGCGATTACAGATGCCGTTTTTATAGAGCCGGGAACTATTTTTAAAGATACAGATCGCACACTCACTTACAGCCATATTACTGAACTTCGTGTCTTTAGATATCCTAACATAAATTACACCCTCGACCCGGCAGACAGTACAAATACAGATTTAATTGCCACAATCCAGCTCTCACCCAGAAAAAAATATGCCGCGAGTGTGGATTTAGATGTATCTACCTCGACCATTCAGGAATTTGGTATTGGGTTTAGTACTTCTTTCCTTACGAGAAATGTATTCCGGGGAGCAGAAACCTTGGAAGTTTCAGCAAGGGGTAGTGTAGGATCCTCCAAAGATGCAGCAGATAATTCCAGTAAATTTTTTAATATTTCAGAGATTGGAGGGGATATAAAACTAGCCATTCCCAGGATATTATTCCCTATTAATATAGAACGCATATTGCCAAAATACATGTCCCCTTACACTAACATAAGT
>JBGTDF010000156.1:0-17714 GCA_041748455.1 Planktosalinus sp. | reverse complement strand
CCTATGACCCCTTTCCAGGTTCCATCTGGTTGTAAGGTGGGAACCGTACTGAAGACGTTACTGCCTCCGGTCTCATAGATTCCGGTAAGTCCTCCTATATCTCCTGCTTTTTGAAAGACAACGATATAGCCGGATTTGACTCCTGTTGTTAAGTTATCATCCTCAGTTTGGGTGCTGCCAACACTAACTCCATCAGAAATGGTGGGTGGAAAAGGAACGGCATTGGTTGCACTAATGGTAATGGTTACTGTAGTTGTGTTTGATCCGCACATAACATATAGTTTTTATTGGTTATCAGACAATTAAGATACTTAAACGATTGATATAAATTACATGTGTTTATATGAATTATACTTATTTCTGTCCGAAGACCGCATTTTATTTATCCGCCGGTCGGGTAAGCTGCTATTTTTGTTTCGGTATTTTAAATTTTACAAGTAATGCAATTCTTACAAAAATGTATTTTAAGTGGATGTAAGCTCAAAATAACGGGTATTGCCTATATTACCCTTTGGTTCATATCTGAAACCCAGAAATTTAAACCAGGTGATTTGTTTTGGGTGGTCTGAAGTTGAATTTATGACACAGGTGCAACCTTTATAATTTGATATTTCCGCTTTTAATATTTCCCTTAAATCAAAGCTAATTTTAAGTGCGTGAGCATCCATATGTTTGCTGGCAATAAAAAATGTTTCATACTTTTTAATTCCTATAACATAAAATCCCAAAACGGCGATTGGTTGACCATCAGAGGTTTTCCAAATTTTTGAGAATCCATCTATGTCACATAAGTTGAGTTTATTGACTACTACATCATATGTATTCTCAATATTTTTCTTGTCCTGAAGCCCCCATTCACTTTCAGTAAGGTACCAGGGGTTATTTAAAACATATAAAATATCATTGGAGCTTATATCATTACAAATTTGATACATACATATGGTTTTGAAATACAGGTTTGGTAAGCAAGAATTTAATGGCACTATTACTTCTTCGGGCATTGTTTGCCGCGTCGCGAAACATCAGGGTATCATTTACAAGCGAATTTTTAATGGTAGTTAAAATCTGATGTTCACTGTTTGTCCTTTTGCGGGTCTCATTCCAGTTATTAATTTGCAATGCGATCAGAATTCCCACTACTACAAGGAATATTTCCCCTATGGCATACTTAAGATATCCAAATGTTTTGCCCTCTTCGAGATATTTCCTGCGGAAGTTTCTAAATATCTTTAACATACCTAAATGTAAATAATTTTTAATTATTTCCTCCTTTTGGATTAAATAATTATAAATGTAAAAATTATTAACATTATTTCTTCGGAATTCGAAAAGAGTTAAGATTAAGTGCAAAAGAGTTCGTTTTATCTTACTGATTGTCTTAATCTTACATGAAACAACCAAATCCTCTAATTATGAAACGGCTATCCTCTTATTTATCTTTGTGCATAGTATATATACTATGTAGTGCTTGCCTGGATTCGGACGCAAAAAAAACCACCCCTGAAGATACTAACCGTATCAGTTCTGATGAATTATTTTATGAAATAAAAACTTCAGAGGCATTAACAAATGCCCAAATGCCCAAACCCAAGAGTCCTAAAGAAAAGAGGGCTGCTAAGTTAAACAACAGCACCCATCAGGAAATGCTTGTTATTTATTCCCATTTGGAAATGAGTGAAGACCAGATTCTGTTATTTGAAAATCAGTTTAACAAAGAAGTAAAAGATCCCAATCCATACAGGCGCTCGCAAATAGAAATTCAGGAGATTATGGACGCCAGTTTTCAAACTGTACTTACCGAAGAACAGTTTAACAGGTATAATGAATGGCGTGTAGAATAATGGTTTTATAAAAATATTGTGACAGACTGGATAACCGGTATTGGATTACTTGCTGGAATATGTACCACATTAGCGGTGCTCCCACAAATTAAAAAATCCTGGAAAACCAAAGATGTAAAAGATGTCTCTCCCGTGATGTTTGCTATATTGGTAACCGGGGTAAGTCTTTGGTGTGTTTATGGTATTCTTCGGAATGACTTGCCTTTAATCTTAACCAATGGCACTTCTTTGGCATTTAACAGTATAATGGTCTATCTAATGGTTAAATATCGAAAGCGTTAAATACACTTTATATAAAAACCTCCCAAACTTAAACACCAAGTATGGGAGGTTTTAATTTTTTTGACTTTTTGATAAATCAGTTGTTCTTATTAATATCCATTTTCCCTTTTGTTACACCGTCATTACTATCTTTAGGAAGTATCCCTTCTAGCATGCTTATCAGTTTATTTTGCTTCTTGTCCCAATAATAGGCTTCGACAGGGAGGACTTCTATAGCGGTTAGATTTACATCTGAAATACCATCAAACCACATATTATCTTCTTTAGTGTATAAATCTTTCAGTGTATTGTGATGGTCCCTGATAAATGCTTCCCCATAAACACTCAAGTATTGGTTATCTTCTGCATTACTGTATAATAGTTGCACCCTGTTATCTGCTTGAATGTTGATGTTATGGTCACTTTTTAAAGAACTCAGGAACCAAATCGAACCATCTTCCCCTACTTTTTTTGTGGTCATGGGGTTGGCATAAATAGGAATAATTCCCAGATGGGTAAGTAACATACATGTTTTCATCTTGTTGACCATTTCGGTTAGCTTGTCAATGGCCTCTTGCTGTGTTATGTTTTTAGTTTTCATTGGTTTTGTTTTTAAAGGTTGTTATTTACAATGTAATGGGAATTAACCAAATAATGCCTTAATGGAATGCCAAAAAATAGAGTGTTATTGTTAATTTGTTAATTCAAGAAGTTTTTGTTTTTCCTACAATTCTTAAAATACACAGTAGGGTTAATAAACTTGTAACTGTTATACTAATTCTTACTACTTAATCCGCTACTTTTTTAATGGAATGGATTACTTGAATTTTTCAGTAATCACTTAATTTACAATATGTACCAAAAATTATCGAATAGGGCAAGTTTATTGTAAATTGAAGAAGAATTCGACCTGCGGTTTCTTTATCCGGATATTTATTTCCCCAGTCCCGGAATCGATGACTCCCGGGAATCTATATTGCCCATAATCACTAATTCAGAAGATGCCTTTATTCAGTTTGGTATTTGGGGAATTTTGCCTGAAGAATATGACGGATCCTGGAAATCCTTCCAAAAAATTGAAGAAACCCTGCATATTTCTGATACTACCTTGTTTCACAACGAATCTATATTTTTACCCTCCCTGGAAAAGCATCGTTGTCTTATCATAGTATCGGGTTTTTTTACCTATACCATTGTTGACGGTGTGACTCAACCTTATTATGTACATCTGCCGGATTACAAACCTTTTAGCCTGGCAGGAATTTATACCATTCTCAACGACGGTTTTATTACCTGTTCTTTTTTGCTCACTCCCGTTAAAAACAATTTTAAAAAGGTGCCCAATATTCAGAAAATGATGCCTTTGGTAATCCCCGATTCCATAAGGAATATATGGCTCAATAAAAATACCTCACTATCCGCAATTGAAACTCTTATAAATGCTGTGGATCCCCCAAATTTTATCTATTACCCCTTATCGAAAAGTCTTTTGGAATAATTGTATTGCCCGTTATCGCAATAGTTTTTAATTTCCTGAATTTAAAGTAGTTCCCACAAGTCAATATCTTAAGCTTTCAAAGGCACTATAAAAAATATTTAATTTCTAAAACTATCAACACTAAAAAGAACTCCCAATAAGCAATCAAGAAAGCTTGGTTAAGAAAGCCCGGAACCTAAATATATTTTAAGAATCCTCCTTAGTTTCCTCAACAGAAAACTTATTATCCCTGTACATCTTATGTTCCAGTACCTGAGAGGGCATTTCTATGTGATTATCGTCCAGGATTTTCTTAATATCCGTTATCACTTTACTTCTAATGGTGTGCCCTAAATAATTGTCAGGTAAATTTTTGTTTGCCAGTAAATTAGTCCAGAACAACACCTGAATATCGGTGGTATACTCACCAAGTTCCTGTACAAGTACATTTGGTTTTGGATTTTTAAGTATTGTTTTTTCTTTGGAAAAGTAATCCAATATAAGAGTCCTGACCATATTGATATCACACTCGGGGGCAATTCCCAGAACAAAGTTGGAGCGCAGTAAACCATCTCGTGTGTAGTTTATAAATGCGGTTTTAATAAGAAAGGAATTGGGTACAAATATGTCTTTTCCTTCCACATTGCGAATGTGAAGTGTGCGTAAATCCATGCTTCTTATGGTTCCTTTATGACCATCTACCTCAATGATATCGCCTATTTTAAAAGGACGTTTCATGGCAAGAATAAACCCTGCAAGAAAATTTTCACCTATATCCTTAAAAGCAAATCCCAGTATGATGGCACCTATACCCGCACCTGCCAGAATGTTCCCGGCTATATTGCCAAAGCCAACCACTTTTAATGCCACCATGATACCTATAATATAAAACACCCATTTGGACATATTGGTAAGAAAGTTGGAAACCACGCTGTCATACCAACGCTTCCTTATATATTTTCCTATGACCCCGTTAAAAATGGCACCCAGAAATACAAAAATCAGTAATATCGCCAAAGCCAGAATTAATCTGGGGAATATGCGTACTAAATTGGTAAGTATATCCTCAAAGACTTGTATAAATTCGTCCCTCATTGTAGTTTTTTTAGGTGTTACTTGCTCAGTGTCTAAAATTAAACAAATCTTTTTTAATAAGTAGATGGATTCTATAGATACTGTTGTTTCTGTTGATTCTATTGTTGCTATAGTATCTACTGAGTATCTACTAAGTATCAATAGCATCCACTGAGTATCTGCTGTTGTTTCTATGGATGCTGTTGATACTGTTGATTCTGTTGTTTCTATTGTCGCTATAGTATCTATAGTATCTACTAAGCATCTATAGTATCCACTGAGTATCAATAGCATCCACAGAGTATCTACCAAGTATCAACAGTATCCATAGTATCTACCTAGGTAGGAAAAGAAAAAAAAAACAGGCACATATAAAATGTACCTGTCTCAAACCACCTGGTTATCAATCCCCATTAATAACACGATGTAAGGTTATATAAAAAAATTTGTTTTATTTTACGGGAATCCTCATTATGGGAAAAATAATTCAAATTAATCCCAAATCTTTTGCGGTGGCGACAAGTTGGGTGACGTTTTTGGCCTTGAACTGTATGCGCAGTTTCTGTAATTCTTTTTCAATAGTGCTCAAACTTGCCGGTTTTATGTTGTTTTCTTTAAAATAAACAGCAATCTCGTCCTGTGACAACCCCAGCGAAAGCTGGCGCAGCAATTCGATATCATAATCATCGATTTCTGAGGTGGTGCGTCGCGTCATAGCTTGCTGCACTTGCGGCGACAGAAAGCGGTTGCCGTCAAATACTTCTTTTACGGCTATGGCTAATTCGTCAAGACCTCTCCTCCCTTTGCACACATAAGCATCTATGTGATTTTTGTTAAGCAGGGTGCGCACTTTTTCCAGTCGGTCTTCCACCGAATAAATAATGACTTTTAGTTCAGGATGTTCGTTTTTTAGAATGCCCGAAAGCGTTTCACCGGAAGGCAGGTGCTGGTAGCGGTGATCTGTCTTAAAGGAAAGATCTGTGATCACCAGGTCATAGGGTCTCTTTTCAAGAAGTGCCGCTTTTACCTTGAGATAGGCGTCATCACAGTACTGCACTTTTTCTATGGTGGTAATACCCATTTGGATAAGGGCAGCGTGTACGCCTTGCGTGATGCTTCCCAGATCGTCTGCTATCAAAACTTTTGTAAACATATCTAAATTTCCAGTGTTGCCTGAAATCCTTTTCCGGGCTCTGAAACAAAAGTAATGCTTCCTTTTATGGCAAGAATACGGTTTTCCACATTTTGGAGACCTATATGTTTTTTTAACACACCGCCTATGCCATTATCTTTATAAGTGAGCTTTACTTTTTTACCGTTCTGCTGAAAAGTGATTACCACAAAGGTCGCCTTGCTGTGCTTTTTCATATTGGTCATGAGTTCCTGTAACACCCGGTAAACCGCAATACGTCTTTCTGCAGAAATAGTATCCCATGCCATATCGGCACTGTTCCTGGTTATAATGGTTACGGCATCACTGCCATAACCCAGCAACATATCCTGAAGCTGACCCGCAAATTCCCCGTTGACCATCACCATACTGTTCTCCCGAGAGATGTCCCTGGTTTTGGTATAGATATCTTCCAGTTCATCCAGCAGTGCTGTATTGGGGCTCCCTTCCATCTGCAATCCCGCCATTACTTTATAAATATCATTGGCAACTTCGTCGTGTACTTTTTTGGATATACGCATTTCGGTGCGGTAAACCTCCTGTTGTTTTGCTTTACGGTGGCGATGGCGCAAACGGTACACCACAAGAACGGCGATAAGAAATACCACCAATCCCAGGAACTGGTATAGTTGTTTATGTCTTTTTTCTTTTTCTTTGAGGAGTTCACTGGCCGCGGTCCTCTCCTTTTCTTTGGCAATATCATATTTAAGGGAAGCATAGGTATTCTCTTGTTGCAATTTAGCGGTATCCAGACTATCCACTATTTTTTTATAGGCAAGCACTAGGCTATCCCCGCTGGTTTCCATCAATAGGGAAAGGGCGTCTTTGGTATATGCCGGACTGTTCAGCGTTTCTGCTACTTCCAATGCCTGCCGGGCATAGGTTTGAACCTGTGCAAGATTGTTGTTGTCCAAGGCAATCCGGGCAAGATGACGGTAGCTGGCATATTGTCCCTTGAGGTCTCCTATGCGGAGTCGCCAGCCAAGGGCTTGGTGAAGTCCTTTAACAGCCTCAGGATCTCCCAATTTGATTTGCACAAAAGACAGGTTATCCAATGCCATTGCCAGTTGCAGCGTATCCTGTGTTTGTAGGCTTTTGGAATAGGCAATTTGGTAGAAGGCTTCCGCTTGTTTATACTTCTTTTCGTCTTTGTAAAGATTGCCCTGGTTATTGATGATTGTAATGCTATCCCGCAAGTTATCGGTTAATTGTAATGCATATTCATAATACTGCAACGCCCGCTTACTGTCTTTTAGTTCCCTGTACACTTTTCCCAACTGGTTATAAAACCCCCTTTTGCTCTCATGCACCTCTTCGTTTTGCTTTAGCCCTTCCGTTAAGGTTAGTGCTTCCACCACAGACACCTCGCTATCCTGCCACATACCCAGATTAAATTGAACGATGGCGAGCATACGCAAGGTGTGAATCGCCGCCATAGTGTCCTGCACGGGATATTGCCTCTCCTTTAGTCTCTCATAATAAGCATACGTTTGAAATAAATCGTCTGACTTTAAGGGTTGTAATGCCAACCTATAGTAATGGGTAGCACTATCCTGCACCGGTTGTGCAACAGTAACGGTGGGTAAACACAGGAACATCCCAAAAAGGAACAGCAAGCACTGGGAATTTACAAACGGGATTTCTTTCATAATACTAAGGTAGGAAGTTATTTGAAAAGGGGAATGTTTGACTAACGGAAGTTCTTAAAATAATGAAGATACCTTTCACCGCCTTGCTCCGCCAAAAGGCGGATTCATGCGGCGAAGCGCAAAGCAATATAAGAAAACGCAAATGGGTTTTTAAATCCTCAAATTCCACGGTATTTTTAGTAAATTTGTTTACCAACCGAATAAACACAATTCTACTTCCAACCAAAATAAAAAAGGATATGGCAAAAAACAAAACCACCGATACAGGAGTGCCGGTTGATGATTTTTTGGATGCTTTTGTGGACAACGAACAAAAGAAAGCAGATAGTCATCGCTTAGTTGAACTTATGAGTGCATGGTCAGGATTCCCGGCAAGAATGTGGGGGCCTTCCATAATAGGGTTTGGCAATTACCATTATGTGTATGCCAGTGGCCACGAAGGGGATGCCCCTATGCTGGGCTTCTCGCCCCGCAAAGCGCAAATTTCCCTCTATGTTTTCACCGGTTTGGAAGCACACAAACACCTTCTGGAAGATCTGGGCAAATTCACTATGGGAAAAGCATGCATTTATACTAAAAAACTCGATGACATCCACCTCCCTACTTTGGAAAAACTTTGCAAAGCTACCATTGCTCATCTTGAGAAACACTATGAGTGTTCTTGAAGATAGAACTAAGAAAAAGAAACCAAGCCACAACCGATTTAAAACGATATAGCGGATTGTCATCATAGATGACAGGAACCGTTAGGAATTTTTTACTAAAATACGGTACTGTGAAGTTGCATCCCGAAGCCTCGGGACGCAGAACGAGATCTTTGCCTGTCAAATGGTACAATAAAAAGGTATATTCAAATTCCGGGTTGGATGGATTGAACTCCAAGTCACCAGTATCCTCCTGTTAATGTTTTTTTAAAAATAGCCGAAATCAAGCAAGTTGGTTTTCAGTTGTTGTATTTTATTAGAAATCTTTAATCTCAATAGCTTCCATACTATTTTTAACACCACTATGAGTAAAGAAAACGATAAAACCACCGTTGCAGATTCTAAAACACCCTTGTTTATTTCTTTAGGTGTCGTTTTGGGGCTTGTAGGGTTATACTTCCTTCTACCTTCCTTTAAGGAGTTTATACAAGAAGCCTGGAGCACGCTCAGCAGTGGCGATGAAGAACGCATTGAACAATGGGTTTCCAAATTTGGGTGGTACGGACCCCTAATACTGGTTTTGGGAAAAATACTTCAGCTTTTTGCGGTTATTATACCCACGATTGCCATGATTGTGGTTGCCATACTGGCTTACGGGCCCCTTTGGGGAGGGTTACTGGCACTAGGCGCAGTATTCATTGCAGCGACAGTCGCTTATACATTAGGGGCTTATTTTGGCCCTGCCATACTCAACAACATTATGGGTGCTAAATCCCGAAAGTTTATGTTCAGCCTTATTGAAGATTATGGCTTCTGGAGTATAGGTGCTGTGCGTGTCAATCCTTTATTTTCGGGAGATGCTGTGAGTTTTATTGCCGGGGTATTGAAAATGAACTACTGGAAGTTCATTGGTGCTACTATGGCGGGTGCTGCCCCGTTAATAGGATTTATTGCATGGATAGGAAGTAGTAGTGGTAGACTCTTAAACGGCTTAATATGGGCTTCCGTCATCGGACTTTTATCGTTTGCGGGTTATGTCTGGTGGGATAAACACCATAAAAATAAAAAAGGAAAGAAGGAGAATACCTAACATCTTGCCCCAATCCCAAAACACATGCAGCACACACTTTAAAGCTTCCTCAATGGGGATGCTTTCAGTAGCAACTTATCACCGGCTACTTCTTAACATAACCGGTGAAAGTCACCACAAAACTGGCTGTCACATACATGACCCGGCAAATATAATCCTCAAACCCGAAATAGGATAATTTTAAATGCGGACAAAAAGTGGACACGGTCATTTTTGTGAGGATTTTATAGTTCTATAACCAATTCCTGAAGCGATTCTTCAGAGGATAAGTTGAGTTTTTTGCGCAATCGGTATCGGGCTTTTTTGACGCCTTCCGGCGAAATGTTTAAAATGCTGGCAATTTCTTTAGAGGACAAGTTCATCTTTAACAAGGACATCAATCGCAGGTCGTTGCTATTTACTTCCGGATAGATTTTGATGATTTTAGAATTGAAATCTTTATGCACTTCTCCAAAATAGGTTCTAAACTGTTCCCAATTACCATCGTTGTTAATATCTAAATTAATATTGTTTATGATGTTTTGATAGTGACGTGCGTTTGTGCTATCTGATTTTACAGATTTTAGCTGTGCTTTTAAATCGAGCAGAATTTCATTTTTATGTGCCAAATGTAAGGCGTGTGTGGTGAGTTCCTTTTGTTTGAATTCCAGGGATTTGTCCAACGCATCCCGCTTCAAGGCGTTTCGTTTCATCTGTTGGCGTAAGCCATATATTATAGACACTGCCAGTGCAATGGCCACGATTAAAAAGACAAACAGAAAAAGGCGTTGTAATCCTGCTCGCTGCTCGCGTTCTTTAAAATGCTGTATTTCTGTATTTTTCTTAAGGAGCTCTAATTCTTTTTTTTGAGACTGGTATTGAATCTCGAGGGCGTTCATTCTTTCAATGTTTTCCTCGCCCAAAATTTCCCTATGCAATTTATGATAGTCTGCATGATGCTCATAAGCCAATTTGTAATTTCCCAAAGCCGCATAAGCATCAGACAATTTCTTATAGTCAAGGATCATTTTTTTGCGGGTATTGGTTTGTTGTGAAATTGCCAATGCTCGTTTAAAATAGTCCAGTGCTTCTGTGGGATTGTTTTCTTTCATGTATACCTCGCCAATATTGCGAAGATTTAACCCAATTAAAGAGGTTTCGCCAAACTGTTGACTCAATGTCAAGGCTTTTTCAAAATAGGTTCTTGCTTTTGACAAGGAGTCTGTAGCCAAATAGATTTGTCCTAAAGCATCATAAGCACCCGCCAAACTGTTATTGTAATTATTGGCAGCGTAATAGGTAATCTTTTCTTTAAACAGCGGAATGGCTTCTTCATAATGCCCGGTGTTCTTTAAATTGATGGCGAGATTGGTTTTGATAGCCATCAAATCATCCATTAAATTGAGTTTTTCATAAATAGCTTGTGCCTTTCGGTAGTATGCATTGGAGGTTTCATAATTGCTAATATCCCCTTGCAGGTTGGCAATATTCCAGTAACTGGCTGCCATACTTTCTTCATTAACCCCGATTTCTTCTTTTAATTGGAGGGATGCCATGTGCGATTCAAGTGCCTCATTGTATCGCCCCAGACTTCTTAAAACCATGCCTTTATTATTTAAAATAGCACTCACCCGTTCCTCATTTCCCAGATCTTTATACAATTGTAAAACCGTATCAAACACTGCAGCAGCTTTGTCATATTCTGAAATTGTCGAAAGATAGAAACCATACTCATTGGTAGTGCGCGCTATAAAATTTTTGTTATTTAATTTTTTTGAAAGTTCCCTGCCGGCATCGAGATAGGGTTTTGCGAGTTTTGAATCCACAAAAATGTATTCCAAAAACAGTTCTCTGTACGTATTGATTAATACAGTATCCTTCTGTTTGGTGAGCAGGTTTTTCAAACTATCAATGCGATGCTCATTTTGGGCATTTACATGCAGTGAAAAACAAAAGGCAAGGCTTATAATGAGGTAAATCATCTTGTCCACCCTAAAATGGCCAGTTAGATAATTTCCTGAATTAGGGACATTCCGGGGTTGGGTTCTCATTTGCATATGTTTTAGATTCTTTCAAAAGCATTTAAAAACAAATTCAATATAACTATTATATTTCTGATAATCAACACCATAAAGGATATTTATACTTAAAAGGTGTTCTTTATATAAAAGTGTAAAAAAAAATTAAGTGGCACATTTTATAGTAGTGGACAAAGGGTGGACACCTTCGTTTTTCCTTTTTTAAGGAAGTGATACTCTCTATTTTAGACAAAACAAAACTTCGTAATCATGTCAAATCAAAACTGGATCATTACATGTTTTCTGCTTTTTTCAATGAACGTATTTTCACAATTCATCAAAAAGGAGACTTTAAGCAGTCAGGGTAGCTCCCATTATGTATATGCCAAAAATAAAAGCTATTTCATACAGCAAAGCATAGGGCAAGCAAGTGTTATTTATACTTACACTGCCGGGAACTATGACCTGCGACAAGGCTTTTTACAACCTGTTTCACCGTCGGCTTTATATGGGGATGCCAATGACCCATTAAATGCAGTCATCTTTCCAAATCCATTTGTAAACGAAATCAACATCCATTTTGGGGAAGCGGTGAATGACCAAATCACGATTTTAATCTATGACATACTAGGTCGATTGCTTTATGAACGTGTTTTTAACCAAAACCAATCCATTGTTGTAAATGTGTCTAACTTATCCAATGGCACTTATCTCATGCGGGTACAGATCAGGCAGCAAACCCTTATAGCAAAACTTGTAAAGCGTTGAGATGAAACAACTACTCATTTTATCGATATCGCTCGTGTTTGCTTTACCGGCGCAGGCCCAACAAATATATGCGGAAGCAGGAACCACGATTTCGTCCTTTCACTACAAAAATTCGCAAGGCGAACCCTTAGACAATCTATTATCAAAGCCCAATACCTATTTTGGAATGGGCTACAGAGACGTCCTCAACAATCGCCAAACTTTGTACCTGTCTATTGGAGCTACTTATAACGGCTATGGCGCTATAGGAAGCGATAGGATTCTGGATAATTACTTTGAATATGACGTCACCTATATTGGTCTTGTTGCCGGGTTGGACTTTAGGTTATTTAGACTTAGGGATTTTTCTTTCTATCTGAAAGGGTCTGTCTCTATGGAGTTTTTATTGAGAGGAACCCAAACAATTAACAATCAGGTCTTCAATTTAGTGGGTGAAGATCAATTTAACCAAAATGTCTTTTTTGGAAGGGCAAGTGTCGGAATGCAGCATCCCATTTCAGACAACACGCTCTTTTTTGCCAATTATACCTATGGAAAAACAGTGCTTATCGGTCAGGGAAATGCTACCGGTGAGGAAGAACTAAAATTAGCAACCCATCAATTTGGAATCGGAATTATTATCAGTTTGCCGATGTGTAATTGCAGGTATTAAAATCTTTAAAAATGAATACTATGAAACGTTTAATTATCAAATATTTTATACAAATGAAAACACTATTACTAACTATTACCATTTTATTTGCAACTCTTGTAAGTGTTGCACAAACAGACGGAATGAGCTATCAGGCGGTTATTGTGGACAATAATGAGCAGGAGATACCGGGGGTAAATGTCCCTGCCAGCAATTTGCCTAATGTACCCCTGGAGGTACAGTTCTCGATTATCAATAACAATAATGCTGTTGAGTATCGAGAATCCCATGTTACCGAAACCGATGCTTATGGGATGATTCATTTAATGATAGGTCAAGGGGAGCCCACTGTTGGTGCTTTCAATCAAATATACTGGAACGATGAAAAGTTTTTAAAAGTAGATATCGACTTGTTTGATGGCAACGGACTCACAGAATTCAGTTATCAGGGATTGACTTATATTCCCTATGTAAAGCATCGGGAAATTATTGCTACATCCACCTTAGATGTGGATGGTGCAACCACTTTAAACAATACCTTGTATGTAGAAGGCGCTACCAATCTAAACAACACTCTGGATGTAGAAGGTGCAACCAATCTAAACAATACGTTGACTGTACAGGGTGCCACCCATTTATACAACACCCTGGATGTGGAAGGTGCCACCAGTCTTAACAATACCCTGGATGTACAAGATGCCGCGCATTTAAACAGCATATTGACTGTGGAAGGCGCCACCCAATTAAACAACACCCTGGATGTAAGTGGTGTAACAAACATTAATAATCATTTGACCGTGGGCAATGGAAGTCCCACCCATTTAACAGGAGATTTGACCGTGGACGGAATGACGAATCTTGAGATGGCCCTGAGCGTGGGAGGTGATACACAACTAGACTCAGATTTGATAGTTTCGGGCAATACCCTTTTGGAAGGGGATTTGACGGTGCTGGGGGCTACCAATTTTGGTAATGCAACGTTTGAAAATATAACAGTCACAGAGCATTCTCATCTAAATACTTTAGAGGTTGATGGTATCACCAATATGAATAATGCCTTCCATGTCAACAATACAAGTCCTGCAAATTTTTCAGGAAACCTTCAGGTAGAGGGCATCACAAGCCTAAACGAAAATTTGTTTGTGAATGCACTTTCTAATCTTAATGGTCAGGTAACCATCAACGCCGGTTTAACCGGGGGGCAATCCAGCTATGCTGCCTATCCTTTGAGGGTGGAAGGAAGTCCGCAAGGTATTGCAGTTCGGTTAACGGCAGGAACACCAAACAATGACAATAACTTTATAACTTTCTTTAATGCTGCCGGAAATGCCGTAGGAAGGATTGAAGGAGAAACGATCGGTGAAGTAGCCACCTCTCCTGAATTTATTTTTCAAAACGCCATCTATGTAGCCGAAGAAATTAAATCCATTGCAGCCATTCCAATAGCAGCCATTCCTGTGGTGACAGTGGGAACCCCTGTCACTCAGGCAGGTCCCTGTACCCCTTGTATTCTATTAGCTGCTGCAGAACTTGTCCTTGCTACTGCCAATCTGGTAGCTTATAATGTTTTTGCTTTAACCAATTTGGGGGTTTCTTACCAATCAGGTTCTGCTGATTATGCGGAATGGCTGAAGCGACGTCACCCTCAGGAAATCATAACCGCGGGTGATATTGTAGGTATCGACAGCGGGAAAATCTCAAAATTGACAACCGATGCACAAAAGCTGCTGGTCATATCCACCAAGCCGGCCGTTTTGGGAAATATGCCATCCCCGGGGGATGAACATTTGTATGAGAAAGTGGCCTTTATGGGTCAAATTCCTGTCAAAGTAAGAGGTGTGGTACTATCCGGAGATTATATTTTGCCCTCAGGTAAAAATGATGGGACGGGCATTGCGGTATCGCCTGAAGACATCAAAGCCGATCAGTTTAAGCATATCGTGGGGGTAGCATGGTCCTCTTCTTATGTGGATTCCGGGGTTACTTTAGTAAACATGGCCATTGGTCTGAACACCAACGATGTTGCCGATTTGGTCGCGCATCAGGAAGCAGAATTGAAGCGTTTAAAAGACCAGTTTCAATCCCTGGAACAACGTGTTTTGGCTATGGAAAACGGGACAACTTTCGTTGCAAACGATCAGCAAACCCAAGAGGTGCAAAAGGAAAAGAAAGAGGAAACAAAGGCACTGAGCAAGCACGACGCGCTCCTAGCCACGATGCCCAAAGAATTAGACGATACCGTTATGAAAGAGGCCATAGCCTATCTGAAGCAACAATATGAGATTCATGGTGTCGATGTAAAAAACCATCCTGGACTGGACAGATTGTTTTCTGATGAAGTGTACCAGCAGGAAATAATCAAAAAGGCGCAGGATGTGTATAGAAAATCCTATAAAAGTGTTCCGGGCAGTAACTAATACCATCACCTTTAGTACGCAAATTTTCTGACAGGAACAGGGAGGATTTACTGTACCACGCTTCCGGGTTTGCAATAGCGCTGCTTGTTCCCGGTTTGAAAATTTAATGCATCAACATGAGTATGCAGCGGGATTGCCATCAGAGATAGCAGGAGGGTGCAGGAGGTATATAGTGAAATTGTATTGCTTCGAAGTCATGAGACTTCGAAGAGCAGCGAAATTCCCTAAAAAACAAAAAGCATAAGTCTTCTCACACCTACTTTAAAAATAGCGGCAGCAACGCATTGGCCATAAGGACAAAAGGCAGCTTATCTTCCTCTGAATTATATGCCCCGCCTGTAAATACCGCAACGATGTCGAGTTCCGGGAAAATCATGATATACTGCCCCCCGTTTCCGGTAGCTGCTACAGAACGAATCTCTTTTCCCTTGACTTGTAGCGGTATCTGCCACCATAAATACCCATAATCCATTCCTGTGATGGTTGTTTGGGTGGCGGTGGATGCGGCTATCCATTGTTTAGATACTATTTGTTCGCCATCCTGGGTGCCGTTGTTGAGAACCAATTGGCCTATTTTTGCCATATCGCGTGAGGTCATATACAGCCTTTTGGCCGAAGGAATTACTTCCTTGTTTGAGGTATGCCCCCAACGCAGATTTGTGATACCCAGTGGCCGGAAGAGATAGGTTTCCGCAAAGACATCGATGGGCATACCAGATGCTTGACTAATCAGTTCCGCAAGAAGTACCACGCCCATAGTGCAATAAGCAGAAACCTCCCCGGGGTTATGCAGCATAGGCAGGTCCAGGGTGTATTGCAGCCAGTCCCTTTTTTTATAGACTTTGTCCTCCTGCCCTTCTGACTTAGCATCCCAGTCATTACAGTCCAGTCCGCCGGACATCATGAGCAGGTGTTTAATCATGATGTTTTCCTTTCTGGAATCTATATTTTTGACAGGCACAGGATTTTTGAGGTATTTGGATACCATATCGTCCACGCTTTCGATATATCCCTTATCTATGGCTATTCCCACTAAAAGTGAAATAATACTTTTAGTGACCGAACGCAGGTCATGGGGTTCCTGACTTGGGTAATCATTGAAATACTCCTCTATGAGGAGTTGGTTATTTTTGACCAGCAAAAGGCTGTGTATCCGGTTTCCGCCGGCATGCATTTGGCTGAACAAATTATATATTGCGGTGGAATCTACCCCCTGCGCTTTTAAACTTGTGGTTTCCCAACCGTCACCCAGGGTTTTGGGTTGGACATAGGTATAGGGAACTTGCGCATAAGAAAGGGCAGTGCCCATAAGAAGTATTAGTATGGATATTGTACCTGTTTTCATTGGTTGGGCGCTGTACTTATTTGTTTAATCAACTAAAATACAACTTTTTATTTGGATGGTTTGAAGGAAATGGTAGTGGGTGTCAGGTTGAGTGCCCGACGAAGGAGGGTGTATCGAGACCTAGTCAACGACGCGCATCTCACATCTCGATACATTTTGCTTCGTACCTCAGCAAAACACTCGATGTGACACACTCTGTCAGGTCGACTCCTCGATACATCCGCCTGCAGCGGATACTCGGAGTGACTGAATTTGGTTTTATGAGCGAAGCGAAAGAAAACCAAATTTGTATCGAGACCCATTTTTTCCTATTTTTAAATCATGAAAATCTTCCACGTCTACATACTGGAGTGTTCAGACAAGTCCTACTACACAGGTTTTACAAGTAACCTAAACAAAAGATATATCCAACACCAAACAGGTTATTACAAGAATTGCTACACGTATAACAGAAGACCTCTCGAACTTGTTTTTATGGCAGATTTTACCGAGGCAGAAATGGGTATCGCTTTTGAAAAGCAAGTCAAAAAATGGTCACGCGCTAAAAAGAAAGCCCTAATTGATGGTAAAATGGAGGATTTGGTGCAATTGGCGAAGAAGAAGTTTTTGTAACGCATCTCGATACTTTTTTTAACTCCGTTATCACTTCGTTAAAAAACACTCGATGTGACACGCTCTGTCAGGTCAAGCCTGCCTCCGGTAGGTAAACCCGATGTGACAGAGTTGTCAGGTCGAGTGATTTTATTTTTTGTGAACGGAGTGAGCAAAAACTAAAATTGTATCGAGACCCAATCACCACGCTAAAGATGGTGCGTTGTGTTTCCTGGCCTGGTGTGGCCGGACTGTTGCTTTGAAGAGGCAAACTGCCCATCACATTTTTACCTCTCCAGTTTGCTCCTACTAAGGTGCCTGCTTTACCGCCGAATCTGCCAAAGGCGGAGAAGGAGGATCGCATCTGAGTAAGCACGCCTTGCTGTGCTTTTTGATTAAGGGATGAATTAGCGTTTTTAGATTTTGATGGACGAGATTCCCGCCCCTGCCTACCGGCAGGTTCGCGGGAATAGTTATATCAAAGGAAATATCCTACTTTTGTCGCTTTTGAAATAGTATGAAAAGAGCTTTAGTAAGATATAGAAACAGTGTTTTTGGAAAGACTGTTATTCGCAATCAAAAGTACGGCCCCATTATCTTTTTTATGGGTGGCTTTGTTTTTGACACCTTGACTTTAGGGCGAATAGATCGTGTTTATGATACGGTGGTACTTTGCTCGCATATGACCTTATTATCGATAACGCTTTATATGTTTAATTTAGCGGATGATGGTAAGTGGGAAAACACTTTTATCGGGC
>JBGTDF010000155.1:0-21238 GCA_041748455.1 Planktosalinus sp. | reverse complement strand
GGGGTTGTTGCAAACATACCTAATGTTACAACTATTCCTTACTTTACTACAGTTCCTTTTAATCCTGTTCCTTTAGATGGAGCAACGGCAGGTGCAATTAATCAGGCTTACGCACAATATAATGGTGGATTGTTACAAGCAGAAGGTGCAAAACTTATCAGCAGTGAAGAAAGGGCAGCGAGGACCATTAATTTTGCTGCAGGACAAAATGCTGTAGTTATAGAAGACGAGTATTTAACTGACCTGAGTCCTTTGGGACTGCCGTCATTAAGACAAACAACTCCCGATGATTTATTGGTTTTACCCGGAGCTTCTTTCATAGGGACAACCGTAAACAACAATCCGCAACTTATAAACGGTGTCACAGTACCATTAGGAGACCAGTGGGTGTTGGTTCCACAGGAGCAACAGGAAGTTATTACTGCTACCAATACTTTTAATGCTACAATTCAAGCAGTTGCCAGCCAAAAAGGTCTGGCATTTGTTGATGCCAATGCTTTATTGGATGAAGTGGCAAATACGGGTGTGAATTTTGATGAATTTACATTGAACGCAAGTCTTGTTTTTGGCGGAGCATTTTCTTTAGATGGTGTGCATCCTACAGCAAGAGGATATGCATATTTAGCTAACCAGTTTATGATTGCAATTAACACCACTTATGGTGCCACATTACCGGCAGTAAAAGCTGCAGACTATGTCACCTTATATCCTTTTTCCCTTTAACAGGAAACTCTTATAAAATTAGCAAGCCCATATCTTTTTAAGGTATGGGCTTTTTATATTTAAGGAATATTGTTGCAGTTAATTAATCTAAAATAAAGGTTTCATTCAATGTCCAGTTTGCCCTTACCTCTATAAGTTTGGGATAATATATGATTTCTTCAGGTTGCCGGCGTTCTAAAAAATTTCCCGTGTCCCATATTCTGTTTTCATTGGCGTCATAAATAATACGCACATAATAATTGCCGGGGGTTAAATTTTCAAATTCAAAAACCCTGTTTTCAGTTGCGTATAACTCCCTCCTAAGTTCGCCTTTATCAGTAACTAATTGGACAATGATTGGAAAAGAAGTCACATTGGATAGGTTTAAACTCATAAAGCCATAATCAGCAACCGTGCGGGTTGTTACTACATACTTAAGGGTATCGTTACTGCTGCCAAAAAATTCAGTTATCGCTCCCGGCAGTAAGGTGATGGTGTAATTTTGACGTTCCCCTTTTTCAAAAGAAAGGGATAGAATATTAAAGTAGTTGTTTAACGAAGCTTCAAAAGAAACAGCAGCAGAATCCTTATCCATAATTTGAATTTTATCTTCCTGAAAAGCTACTATGGGTAGATTTCCGGAAATTTCAAAGGCTTCATCAAAAGCAAGAACTCCAGTTTTAATAGGGTTTAGTATTAAACTGTCTAAAGCTGCAATTCGTTGTCTTACTTGAATGGTATCTATATATGAAGTGTTGACAACTTTAAAAGTAAGGGTATCAAGGTCAATAGCCGGTTGAAACCAATAGTTTAGTGTGTCCCTTTTAGGGTCTTTTGTTATAAGGAATTCGTAATTATCCTGAACAGTTGTGAGTTTTTCAATACGTAATGAATCTGTTTTACCTTCATATCCAAATAAAATGTGATTACTATTTACAGAACTGGGTCTGGCCAGGGTATATGCAGGAATTTCTTTAAATAAATTAAGTAAATAGGTAGTGTCTGTAGGGACATCTATAAACTCATTTATAAACCCTATTTTATCAATTTTCGGCTGAAAGGTATAATTGTTATTGTTGTCTTTTAATGCAATTAGCTGATATCTTCCGGCTTTAATATTTTCTATCTGAAACACATCGGGCGTCTTTTGGGTATTTGTAATGTATACCGGTTTTTTAGTAAATGGAATGGAATCTGTATAGTTTTCATCTACTTCATAAAGCATGACCGTCACAAATTCATCCGGCTGTAACTGAATTGCGTCTGTAATTCTTCCCATCACTTTTAAACTGTCGATATAGCTTCCGGTAGAAAAAACATATTTATAATACTCAAAAGGGTTTTCTTCATTATTATCTACTATGCTGTTGCCAAAATTTATGGAATAGGTCGTGTTTTCCCTAAGGGTGTCATTAAAAACAATTCTAATATACTTGGATGTACTTAACGGATATAATGTAGGTTGATTCTCTAATGGTGGGGAAATAATCAGGTTTCTTTGAATGTCTTTTAACTTGATATACTCATCAAAATAAATGCGTATTTCATTTCCTTCAAAATTTATGGTGTAATTTTCAGGGACTGCTCTAACAATAACGGGGGGTATGGTATCCCTGGGGCCACCTTCGGGATTACCGCGTTTTGCACAATCCACAAAAGAAAAAGATAGGAGGATAAGAAAAATTAAGTATAGAAATTTGCCCTTCATGCTACAAAGATGCAAAGATTTTTAATTAGCGTGACTGTCTTTGTATTGTTTTTTGAATTGCAACCAATTTAATTGCACTTATTTGGTAATAGCAATAGTTGCAAAACTGAGTTTGACATCTTTAGCCTGCAATAATTTTTGGGAACAAGCCTCCAGGGTAGCACCTGTGGTAATAATATCATCTACCAGCAGAATGTGTTTGTTTTCTATTTTATTTGGGTTGTGAACTGCAAAAACTTCTTCCGGGGTAAACATTCTTGAAATCCTTTCTTTAAATACCTGAGATTTAGTGGGCGAGACCTTTAACAGTACATCTTCCATATATGGTTTTTCTAAGGCTTTCGCAATTTTTTCAGCAAAACCGGCTACCTGATTATACCCTCTTTGCCTGAGTTTTTTCTTGTGCACCGGCACAGGTATCACCACATCGATATTTTGGTACTCTTTGCAATCTGCAAGTTCACCACCCAGCCACTCCCCAAAAACTTCACCAATCTTTTTTGCTCTTTTATATTTAAGTGCGTGAACAAACTTCTGGGTTAAATTGTCTTTTTTAAAATAGAAAAGTGCCGTGGCATTTTCTACCGGCACTCTTCCGTAGAAAATGCGGAGCATTTCATCATTGCTATTTTTATGAAAACCGGTAAGGGGTAAATTATGCCTGCAGCTCGCACATACATAGCGCTCATCGTCCATAATTTCTATATGACAACCCCTGCATGTATTCGGAAAAAACAGATTTAACATAAATTATATATATTTTACCATTTTTTAAACATAAATGCAAAAATCTACAGTTACTTTTGCTAATTATCTAATATACAAATTTAACACTAACCAAAATTTAGTTATGGAAACAGAAAAAAGTAATAACAAACTTAAGTGGCTCATTGGAATTCTTGGAATATTGCTTGTGGCACTTACTGTTTTTACTGTAAAACTCTACAATGATTCTCAGGAAACCACCTCTAATTTAGAAATCCAGAAAATGGATATTGAGCAAGAATTAGAAGAACTAATTGCAAATTATAATGTTGCAATCAGTGAAAATCAATCAAAAGATCAGGATTTAATTGCTGCCAGAGAGCGTATAACGCTTCTTTTGGATTCTGTTAAAGATTCACAGGCAAATCTTGATTTAATTAGAAGGTACAGAACAGAAGTTGGTAAATTAAAGAATGAAAGGGACGTGTTATTTAGAAGAGCAGATAGTTTACAGATGCTTGCCAACAGGCTTACGGTTCAAAGAGACAGCACTACTATTGTTCTTGGAGAGACTGTGAAGATGGTAGATTCAATTTCCATGCAAAACCAGGCATTGGAAATGGTTGTTGCTAAAGGTTCAGCTTTAAAAATATCCGGTTTAAAAACCGAAGGGGTTATAGTTAGAAACAGCGGTAAAATTGTAAATACCGATAGATCTAACCGTGCAGACAGAATAAGAACCTGTTTTACATTGAATGCTAACGAAATAGCAGAGAGAGGGGATAGATTATTGTTCGTTCAGGTTATAAACCCCCGAAATAATATTATAGGAGAGAAAGCCACTGTGAATTTTGACGATAAAGTCCTTACTTATAGCGCGACTTCCAATGTTTTTTATGAAAATGAAGCCCTGGATGTTTGTGTGCTTATCAATGCCATTGAGGCAGATTTAGTGGCGGGTAACTATACCGTTAATGTATTTGACGGTCCGCGTCTTGTTGCTACATCTTCATTACAATTGCGTTAATACATAAATTCTTAAAAAATAAAATCCACTACGTAAGTTTTCGTAGTGGATTTTTTTATTTTTGCCAGATGATAAATAAAGAAGAACATTTTAAGAGGGTTGTTTCCCATGCTAAAGAATATGGCTATATTTTTGGCTCCAGTGAGATTTATGATGGTTTGAGTGCGGTATATGATTATGCCCAAAATGGGGTGGAGTTAAAAAACAATATTCGCAACTACTGGTGGAAAAGCATGGTGCAAATGCATCAAAACATAGTGGGTCTCGATGCGGCAATATTGATGCATCCCACCACTTGGAAAGCATCAGGCCACGTGGAAGCTTTTAACGACCCCTTAATTGATAATAAAGATACAAAAAAAAGATACCGCGCCGATGTGCTTATAGAAGACTTTGCGGAAAAATTGCATCAAAAAGCATTAAAAGAAATTGAAAAGGCTAAGAAACGTTTTGGTGAAGTTTTTAATGAAGCAGAATTTGTCTCCACAAATGAGCGTGTGGTAAAATACCAGACCCAGCAAAGGGAGATTTTAGAACGCATGGCAAGGTCCCTGGAAAAAGAAGATCTGGCAGATGTAAAAGCATTAATTGAAGAACTGGAAATTGCTGACCCCGATACCGGCTCAAAAAACTGGACAGAAGTGCGACAGTTTAATTTAATGTTTGGGACCAAACTTGGAGCTTCTGCAGATAGTGCAACAGATTTATACTTAAGGCCGGAAACAGCACAGGGTATATTTGTCAATTTCTTGAATGTACAGAAATCCGGAAGAATGAAAATCCCTTTTGGTATCGCTCAAACCGGTAAAGCTTTTCGCAATGAAATCGTAGCCCGCCAGTTTATCTTCCGGATGCGGGAATTTGAACAAATGGAAATGCAGTTTTTTGTTCGGCCCGGCGAAGAGCTTAAATGGTATGAATACTGGAAAGAAAAAAGGTTAAACTGGCATTTATCCTTAGGTTTGGGACCGGAAAATTATCGTTTTCACGACCATGAAAAACTGGCCCATTATGCAAATGCCGCTACTGATATTGAGTTTGATTTTCCTTTTGGCTTTAAGGAATTGGAAGGCATTCATTCCAGAACCGATTTTGATCTCAAAGCTCATGAAAAATTCTCAGGAAAAAAACTGCAGTTTTTTGATCCGGAAATTAATGAAAATTATGTGCCTTATGTGGTGGAAACCTCAGTGGGCCTCGATCGTATGTTCCTGGCTGTATTCAGCAAAGCTTTGGTAGAAGAGACTTTAGAAGACGGCAGCACCAGGATAGTACTCAAGCTGCCATCTATTCTCGCTCCTGTGAAAGCAGCAATTTTACCATTAGTCAAAAAAGATGGTTTGCCTGAAATTGCCCAACAAATCATAGAAACCCTTCAATGGGATTTTAATGTTGCCTATGATGAAAAAGATGCCATAGGAAGAAGATATCGTCGTCAGGATGCTGTGGGTACCCCATTTTGTATCACCATTGATCATGATACTGTTTTAGACAAAACCGTTACTATAAGACATCGTGATTCCATGAAACAGGAAAGGGTTGCAATTACAGATTTATTTACCATAATTGAGAATAATGTGACTTTCAAAAATTGGGTTTATTAATTTTTTTTAAAATTTAAAATAAAAACATTAAATTAGTATTTATAACTAACCTAAATACTAATTTATTATGAAAAAATTAATTTTTACTTTTATCCTTTTAATTTCATTTTCTTATGGTTTTTCACAAATAGGCAGTTGGTCTCTTAGTGGTAATTCTATTTCAACATCTAATTTTCTAGGGACAACAAATAATACCGATTTAGCATTTAAAAGAAACAATGTTCTTTCAGGCAATATTGGATTAAATAATACTTCATTTGGGTATCAAACCTATCAAAATGCAGGTGGAAGTCATAATACCGCTTTTGGAGCAAGCTCTTTAAAAAATTCATTAGGAGGTAGTTTTTCTGGGAATACTGGAATTGGAGTTGCAGCGGGTAGTAATCTTTTTAATGGCTCTGACAATATAATGATTGGAATGTCATCTGGTATACATTTGACCGGAGGAAATTTAAATACAATTATAGGAACATATACAGGTCAAAATTTAACTACAGGAAGTTATAATACTATTATAGGAGCTCAAATTACTGGTTTACCTTCAAATCTCAGCAATCATATTTTAATAGCGGATGGCTCTGGAAATATTAGAATTCATGTAAATAATGAAGGTAAAGTTAAGTTTGGAAATGTATCAACTCCAGGAGATTATAGATTATATGTAGAAAAAGGTATTTTAACAGAAAAAGTCAAAATTTCTTTAAAATCTAGTAGTGATTGGGCAGATTATGTTTTTGACGAGAATTATGAACTATTACCATTACAAGATTTAGAGATATATATTAAAGAAAATAAACACTTGCCAGGAATTCCCTCAGCGACACAATTAGTTGAGGAAGGTATTGATATAGGAAACATGCAGGCAAAACAAATGGAAAAAATTGAAGAGCTTACCTTGTACATTATTGAATTAAAAAAAGAAATCGACTTATTAAAAACTAAAATTTTTAATGATGAAAAATAATCTATTGATTTTAGTAATAAATTTCTTAATATTTGGATTATATGCTCAAGATAACCCATCTTTTTATATAGAAATACCTAACGAGTCTTTTCTGCCTGAAATTTCACACGATGCTAATGGAAATCCTATTGGAACCACAAACACAGGAATATTAAAACTGGATGAATTAATTAATTCTTATGAAATTTACAATAATCAAAGAGTTTTTGAAAATTCCACTCGCTCTTCCTTACAAAATATTTATTTAATAGAATGTAATGATATTGAATTGATGCACCACCTCTATGAAAATTATAGTCAATTTTATCCAAGAGTTGAAGATGCTTATGCCGAACCATTACTGATTCCAAATGATTTAGGCACAAATGGGGGGTATACGGGAACTGATCAAGAAGAATTATTTTATATTAGAGCAAATGAAGCTTGGGATCTTACTACTGGTTCAAGTGATATAATTATTGGTATACCAGATCCACAAAATTTTCAAATTAATCATGAAGACTTAAATGGAACAATTGATGTTTTGTTTGGCAATAATGACCCAATAGGGACACAGCATGGAACGATTGTCTCCTCAATAGCTGCCGCCAATACAAATAATAATTTAGGAATGTCTTCTATAGGTTATAATTCTTATGTTTATGGTGCTAAAGGCACATCAAATATACTTAACTTATCAAATGAAAGCGATGTTCGTATTTTAAGCCTAAGTTATGGATCAGGAATTTCTACTCCACCAACAATAACCCCACCAGTTTTTGAAGAAATCATTGAAGATAATGGTGATATAGTTATTGCTGCTGCGGGCAATGGAAATCCAAATTCTACGGATTATTATAGACCGGCATCATATAAAGGTGTAATTGCTGTATCAGCAATTGGACATCAAAATGAAAGTTTTGGAGATGTTCAATTATTTAAAGATACTTTTGAATATAAGGTTGGAGAAATTACGAAATCAACTCAATATAATGATTCAATTGATATTGTAGCTCCTGGCATTGGTATTCTTGTTGCAACTGGATTAACTTATGCAGACAATGCTAGGGGCACTTCCATTTCGGCTCCAATGGTAGCAGGAACAGTAGCATTAATGCTAGATTTAAATTATTGTTTAGAAAATAAAGAAGTTGAAACCATATTAAAATTAACTGCAGTAGTAATAGATACACTTCCTCAGAATATTCAATTTTATGGAAAGCTAGGTGCTGGAAAATTAGATGCCTATGAGGCAGTTAAAATGGCTAAAGATATGAAAGATCCTTTTGGAACAGTTGAAGTAAAAAATAGAATATTATATCGCCCTTGGTTTTATAAATTAGAAACTGCTCCTTATAAAATAAAAATGTTCAACAATTTAGTTACAGACGGAGCAAAACTGAAGTTTAGAGCTAGGTCAAGCATTGAAATCCTCAGTGGATTATATCATCCGCAAGATGGTTATATAGACTTACAAATTAATCCTAATTTATCCTCAAATTGTCCGGATCCCGGAAACTTTAAAAACA
Source organism: Planktosalinus sp. (assembly GCA_041748455.1). GTDB lineage: Bacteria > Bacteroidota > Bacteroidia > Flavobacteriales > Flavobacteriaceae > Planktosalinus. The sequence goes on along the minus strand of JBGTDF010000155.1, from coordinate 13,020 downwards.
CCAAATTAAAAGAAGATTCATTTAATAATTCGGAATTAAAATATAATATTTATCCTACATTAATTGAAAATAATGTAACTGTGCAAGAGATTTCTTCAAATAATATGTCAATTGTTAGAATCTTTGATTTTTTTAATCAGTTAGTTTATGAGAGAAAAAATATAAAAGAACAAGAAATAAAACTAAATATTGAAAACTTAAAGGAAGGAATTTATATAATGATAATTTACAATGCACAAAATGAGATTCTATTTACAACAAAAGTTGTTAAGAAATAATTTTATATGAAAAAAGTGGCTTTCTTAAAATTAACACAATAAAGTTTTAAAAATTACCCAATATTCCCTATTTTTAGCCTCTTGTTTTATAAACAGGTAAATCATCCTTAACTTAAATAAATGTATCATGAAATTTAAAAATTACTTAGGCTTACTCTTGATAGTAGGATTTGTGTGTTTTACAAATGCACAGGAGCGCCATTATGCAACAGATTTTGGCTTTTTTGCAGAACCGGTTTTAGTACCTAGCATTGCAGAACAATTAAGAACAGGCACCTTTTTTGGGCCACTGGAAAGCGGTCGTGAACAAAGAAGAGTGGGGGACGGGGCAGAAATCAACCCTAAAATGAAACACATTAACAACGTGATTCCCGGTAAAGGGCTTCCTACAGATGGGGATCCTTTAGTAAGAAATTTGGAAAATCAATTAAAATACCCCGGCAGAACGCCTATCTATGTTAACGATGATGCAAACACTTCACAGTTTACACCTTCTGATCCTACAGGAGCGGCAGGACCCAACCATTACATTGCGGGATGGAACATAGGTTTCAGGATTTTTGGAAAAAATCTTGAAGCCATAACCCCTGCGGCTTCCTTAGGGACTATATTTTCAGGTCCGGTTATCGGGGATCCAATTATTTTATATGATGCAGAAGTGGACAGGTTTATAATTACAGAATTCAGCAATAACCCTAATGGGTTCAAAGTTGCTGTATGCCAGGGACCTGACCCAGTTAATGACGGGTGGTATGTTTATCAAGGACAATTTAATACAGGTGCTTTTCCTGATTACACAAAATTTTCTATCTGGCATGACGGGTATTATGTTACTGCCAATATAGGAAGTGCAAACAGGCTATTTGTAATTGAAAGGGAAAAAATGATATTAGGGCAGGCAGCACAATTTGTGGCATTGCCTTTACCGGGTATTGTGACTTCCGGGTTTTATAGCCCTCAGGTTTTCAGCGCAACAGGCCCTGATTTACCTACTACTGAAGCAACAATCGTTTATATGCAGGATGATGCATGGGGAGGGGTTGCAACAGATCACCTTAAACTTTGGACAGCAACTGTTAACTGGGTAACTCCGGGTAGTTCTTCTGTATCTGCAGCTGTGCAGGTTCCTGTAGAACCATTTGTGGGTGTTTTTGATGGCGGTAGTTTTGCTAATTTGCCACAACCGGGAGGAGGTCCGCTTATTGACGCTATGCAGGCAACTGTGATGAACCAGGCACAATTAAGAAAATTCCCCACCTATAATTCAGCAATCTTTAATTTTGTGGTAGATGTTGCACCCGGTGCTCCTAAACAAGCCGGGATTCGCTGGTATGAAATGCGCCAGCCTGCAGCAGGTGGGGCATGGACAATACATCAGGAAGGAACGTATACTTCCCCCGGTCAAAAAAGTGCCTTTAACGGTAGTATGGCCATGGATATTGATGGTAATATAGGTATGGCATATTCTAGTGTTGGTACATTAGGGGATCAGGAAAGAATCGCCATAAAATATACAGGAAGGTTTGCAGCAGACCCCGTGGGTCAAATGACAGTAACGGAGGTGCCAATTGTATTAAGTTCAACAAATAACCCAAATACAAGATATGCAGATTATTCTCACCTAACGTTAGATCCTGCAGATGGGCAAACTTTCTATGTGAACAATGAATTTTTTAATCCGCAAAGAAAAAATATTTTGGCAGCATTTAAAATTGCTCCCGATTCTGAAGATGACCTTGGTGCAATTGGTATCACTAACCCGGTTGATGGTCCTTTAACTGCGACAGAAGAAATAGAAGTGACATTAAGGAATTTTGGGACAGAACCTCAATCTAATTTTCAAGTATATTATAATATTGACGGGGGAACTAATGTTACGGAAACCTATACAGGTACCATTCCACCGCTTACAAACGTTCAATATACATTTGCAACAACGGCAGATTTAAGTACTGAAGGCCAAATTTACACTATTGTTGCCGGAACAAATTTAACCGGTGATGAAGTACCTGCCAATAATGAGGTTTCCAAAGATGTAGAGCATGTGATTACAGCAGGTATTAATGAACTTCCTTTAGATAATGCACAATTACTTGTATTAAATAGCGGTAATAATCAGTTTGATATTACTTTAACTACAACGCAAAACCTAGAAGAGAAAGTGATTATTCAAGTGTATAATATCCTTGGTCAAGTTATAGCTTTCAATGTATTGGAAAATAACAATAATGAGTATAAATATAATCTGGATATGTCTTATGCATCTTCTGGGGCATATATAATCAGGGTGGGTACTTTGACAAAAGGACTTACACAACGTATTATAGTAAGATAATCCTTTTTTACTATAAATTAAAAGCCGCTAAAAGATTTAGCGGCTTTTTCTATTTATAACTGTTAAACTACCGGTTTTCTTTTTTATAAACTATCGAATACCCTATTTTTGAGAAAATCATAAATATTTTAAAAAATGAAAAAACCCATTACTTTTATTCTTTTATTGTTTCTGGCAGTTGTTCAATTTGGACATGCACAAATAGGGCCACAACCCGTAAAGCAATCAACGATTGAGGATATTACTATTCCTGATGAAGTAATCATAAGGCTTACTACGCAAAAGCATCCTAATGACATTTTAAATAAAGTTCCCAGAGATTATAATTTACAAATTGAAAGATTACTTTCCCCACCCACTAATATATGGTTACTGAAGTTTAATCCGGAAGAAGTTACTCTTGCAAACATGGTCAGGGATCTGAACGCCTTACCGGAAATTATAGCGGCACAACCTAATACATTTGTAGATCTTAGAGAAGCTCCAGATGATCCTTTCTACAGCAATCAATGGCATCATCAAAATATAAACTCTGAAGAAGCCTGGGATATAAATACAGGAGGTTTAAGCGCAACAGGGGAAGATATTGTTGTTTGTATTATTGAAAGTGCCAACGTTATGGGACATCCTGATCTTGTGGCAAATCACTGGACAAATACCGCTGAAGTACTTGACGGAACTGACACTGATGGTAATGGATATATTGACGATATCAATGGATGGAATGTTAGCACCAATAATCATAACATAGGTACCGGAAACCATGGAACATCTGTTGCCGGTATGATTGGCGCAGTTGGTAATAACGGAGTTGGGGTTGCAGGTGCTAACTGGGATGTAAAAATGATGGTAGTTGCAGGATATAACCAACCTTTTACCCAAGCTAATATTGTAGAAGCATATACCTACCCATTACAAGCTCGTATTCTATGGAATAATACTAACGGTGCCGAAGGTTCTTTTGTGGTAGCTACAAATGCTTCATGGGGTATTGATGGTGCTAACCCGGCTGATTATCCCATTTGGTGTGGATTTTATGATGATCTGGGAGAAGCAGGAATTCTAAATTGCGGGGCCACTACTAATGCTAATCAGAATGTGGATATTGTGGGCGATATGCCTACGGCTTGTCCAAGCGATTATATGGTATCGGTAACTGCAACAAATATAAATGATATAATAGATTTTGCCGGTTATGGCGTTGTTACAATAGATGTTGCAGCACCCGGATCAAGTATTTATACAACCAATAATAGTGGTTATGGAACCACTTCAGGAACTTCTTTTGCGAGTCCGCTTACAGCCGGAGTAATAGGATTAATGTACTCCATTCCTTGCGAAAGTTTCATGACATTGGTTAAAAGTGATCCTCAAGGTGCAGCAGATATAGTGCGTCAAGCACTTTTTGATGGGGTTGACCAATCACAACACCTTATTGAAAGAGTAGCTACCGGAGGCAGGATCAATGCTAAAACAGCCATGGATATTTTAATGGACGCAGTTTGTGTGGTGAATGATATTGATGTGGGTGTAATAGCAATCCCACAACCTGAAAATGGGTTACTTTCTTCTACAGAAACTATTGAAATCAGTATTCGTAATTTTGGGGCATTAGATCAGTCTAACTTTGACGTTACCTATCAAGTTGACGGTGGAACCGTAGTTACAGAAACCTACGCAGGAACCGTTACTGCCGGGAGTATTGAAAACTATACATTTACTACAACAGCAGATTTAAGCACCGTAGGTCAAACGTATAGCATTACCGCATCTACCGAGCTCACCGGTGATGAAAATACTACCAATGACAGTTTTACTAAAGAAGTAGTTCATTTAGAACCCAATGATATTGGGGTAACAGCTGTATTGGAGCCAACATCAGGTTCAGGCCTTACGAATGCAGAAATGATTACTATAGAGATTACTAATTTTGGCGGTTCGGCGCAAAGTAATTTTGATGTTTCTTATACTATTGATGCGCTACCGGCAATAACGGAAACAGTTACAGAAACCATTGATGCAGGGGAAACTTTAGAATATACATTTACACAAACCGGGGATTTCTCAGAACTGGGAAGTTATACTTTGTCAGCGACTACCTTATTGGCCAATGATTCTGACACTTCTAATGATGAAATTACACTGACTATTAACAATACAGCCTGTCAGCCTGAGTCAGATTGTACAGAGGGAGACGGACTTACCAAATTTGTACTTGCCGAAATCAATCTTCCTAATATCGTTTGTGTTGGCAATGGATATATAGATAATACAATGCACGCAGCTACACTCGATGCCTCCATTGGAAATTATTCAGCAGTAATAAGATCCGGATTTGCAAATCAACAGTTTTCTGCCTGGATTGATTATAATGATAATGGGGTTTTTGAGCCTTCAGAGCAAATATTTCAAAGTGTGGTTGTTGCTACGGCAAATTCAGATGTGAATGTTCCCTTTACCATTCCCTCAGATGCACCTAACGGGGATCACTTGATGAGGGTGAGAGGAAAATGGGCTTCGGGTTCCGGAACGCTAAACGACCCTTGTGCAGATTTACAGTATGGGAATACAGTAGACTTTACTGCAACTATAATAAATGGTACTTTAGGTATTAATGAGAACCTTATAAACCTTGCTGATTTTATTATATTAAGCAATGAAGGCAATCAATTTGAAGCAATTTTAACTACAAATGAAATGCTTTCTGAAGAAGTCTCCATTAAAGTGCATACTATTTTAGGACAAAATATTATTACGGATACTATAGAAAACAGTAACGGACAATATACTTATTCCATAGATATGTCCGGACACGCTGCCGGTGTATATTTTGTAAGGGTTGGAACGAAATCCTTTGGAAAAGTACAACGATTTGTCGTGAAATAATTTTTTAAAACCTATAAAAAAGCTGCAAACTACACTTAGTCTGCGGCTTTTTGATTTAATACAATTTGCTTTAATCTACTTTTTGAATTTCGGTAATTTCTACCGGATTTGCTTTTTCACATCGGTTAGGCATTCTTAAAGGATTGTATTTAAACCAAACTTGAACACCAGAACTTTTGTAATTTTCTTCTAGATTAATAGGGTCCAGTAAATTATCCTGCCCGGAAACCCTTAAAGTATATGGGCAATCCCCTTCTTCATTGGATGCTACTACTACACCTTTTTTAAATCCTGCTTCCAGCATTTTTGCTTCGGTATTTGTGTCTGCCCCTACAGTGTTTTCTGTAGTGGGTTTTTTAGAATTACATGATACTGCTAAAACAAGCAGCAATGTTACTATAGATTTAACAACCATAATTTTTTGTTTTTAAATTTCTTTAAAGTTATTATTTTTTTTCGGAATAAAACATTAACATTTTTATCCTTGATTTTACTTGTGATTAATTTGTCATCCTTATGGATTACTTTATTTTAGCAACATTAATAAATCATAAACAATTTTAGAATGAAAAAAACAGTACTGTATGTATTACTATGTTTGCCATTTTTCCTGTCTGCACAGGTTACGAATGAAGGCACACCGGAAAGTTGGAAATGGAATACTGAAAAGAGTATTCAAAGCATTCAAATGCCTGCATTTGATTTAAAAGCGTTACAGGATGAAGATGCTGTAATAGATCAGTTAAACGATCGTCCCTGGCGATTTGGAAAAGAATTTATTGTAAATCATCACTTGAATAATGCAGGGGAATGGTCTCAACTTAAAAACGGGGATCGTATATGGCGCATTAGGTATCAATCTAAAGGAGCGGTTACTATGAACTTCCTTTTTGAAGACTTTTATCTTCCTCAGGGAGCAACAGTCTATTTGTATAATAATGAGCGCACTGATTTATTAGGGGCTTATGATCATAATCAAAACAGCGATGAGCGGGTATTGGGTACCTGGTTAGTTGATGGAGAGGATGTGTGGATTGAATATCATGAACCGGCAAATGTAAAAAGCCAGGGAAAATTGATGATTGGAAAAGTAGTGCACGGGTACCGTTCACAAAGTCAATTCGCTGTTGAAAAAGGTTTAAACGATTCCGGGAATTGTAATCATGATGTGGATTGCCCAATAGGGGAATTTGAAGATTTAAAAAATCATAACAAAAAAGGAGTAGGTATTTTACTTTCGGGTGGTAGCGGTTTCTGTTCAGGATCCTTGATCAACAATACAGCCAATGATGGTACCCCTTATTTTCTAACAGCAAACCATTGTTATAGCAACCCTGCAAATTGGGCATTTCGCTTTAACTGGATAAGCCCAAACCCTATTTGCGCTTCTACAGCAAACAGTACTAATGGCGATATAACACAAACACTTAGTGGTGCACAACTCAGGGCAAGAAGGGCGCCATCTGATTTTTGTTTGGTGGAAATCAACAGTCCTATCCCTTCCGGCTGGGATGTAGTTTGGAACGGCTGGGACAGAACAGATGATATACCTGCAAAAACATGGGGAATACATCACCCCGCAGGAGATATAATGAAAGTATGTGTAGATGATGATGCACCGGGAAGATTGACCCAAAATGGTAACCAACCTGTTTGGAGAGTGTATGACTGGGATTTGGGAGTAACCGAAGGCGGTTCTTCAGGATCTCCACTTTTTAGCCCTGAAGGAAAAATAATAGGTCAGCTATGGAGAGGTCTGGCGGCTTGCGCAGGTTTAACTGACAACAATCAATGGGATGAATATGGCCGTTTTGGCGCTTCCTGGGCAGATGGATCTTCTTCAACAGAGAGACTACAAGATTGGTTAGACCCGCTTGGTACAAACCCACTCATTGTAGAGGCTTACCCTCCTTTTGAAGTTTTTAGCTATAATGCAGGTATATCCATTACAAATGTTCCTACCGTTATTTGTGATAATAGTATTGAGCCTATTCTAATAGTCAGAAACCTGGGAAGTGAAACGCTAGTATCAGCAGACATTACTTATGGAATTGATGGTGGAAATATGACAACCATTGCCTGGACAGGTAGTTTAGCTACCGGCGATCAGGAAGAAATTGCTTTAGACCCAGTAACAATTACTCAAAATGGAGCCTTTACTGCGGTTCTTGAAAATCCTAATGGTGAAGTAGATGAATTTCCGGGGAATAATGAAGCAAATGCAAGTTTTTCTTCACCACCGATGTTTATTACAACGGAAGTATTGTTTACTTTGATCCCAGATGACTATGGTAGTGAAACCACTTGGAATTTTAAAAACTCATCAGGAACTGTATTATATTCCGGTGGACCTTACACAAATAATAATTCCACACCCATCAATGAAACCTTTATAATAAATGAGGATGACTGTTATACGTTTACTATAAATGACTCTTTTGGAGATGGTATATGTTGTGAGTATGGTATAGGAAGTTATATATTAACTACAGATGACGGTACAGTTATTATAGAAGGTGGGGAATTTGGTTCAACAGAAGAAACAACGTTCTCTAACTTTAATGTTCTTACTGTAAATGAGAATCTGATTGCATCCCAGATAAGTTTATATCCTAACCCTTCCACAGGGCTTGTAAATATATCCAATGCTACAGGAAACCCGCTTTCCTATGAAGTTTATAATGTATTGGGACAAGCAATTTCCAGAGGAAATATTAGTGGTACAAGCCACACATTGAACCTTTCCGGTTCTTCAGCAGGTTTGTATTTTGTTAAGTTGACCGATGCACAAACAAACCATACCACTACTAAAAAATTAGTGATTAAGTAACCGTTTGTTTTTTTGGAATTAAAAAGGCCTTGCATTTGCAGGGCCTTTTTTATTAGAAATATGCTTTGAGTTGAATACTTCCGGTATGAATGGTATTGGAATTTTCACTTTTTCTGCCAAAATAAGAAAGGTTGGCATCTAAATATTTGGTGATACTGCGTTGCAACAACAAACTCCAGGTGAAGTTCTTATCCGGTTGCAAACCCTCCAACATCTGAAAAGCTACAGGGGAAAAAGATGCACCTTCAAAGGCATTGGATATGAAATTAAACTCCCCGTTGATGGAAAATTTTTCTGCCTGGTTATAGGTAAAGGAACAACCCAATGTTTGCTGGTCCAGGGTTTCCCTGTCACCAAGTAAATTTTGCTTGTTTGTAAATTCATAAAAAACAGAAAAATCGGCATTGTCAGAAAACAAATAGGAGATTTTTGGAGCGATTTCATAACTTTCTATGATGAAATTCCTGCTCTCAAAATTTTCTGAAGTAGTGGAATTTTCCCCGAGCAAGGTTTTAAAATTAACTAACCAACTCGTTGCAAATTTGTGCGTAAAGTTTAATTGGTGGCTCAACAATTCGTTTTTAAGCAAACCCACAGAAAGCAGGTTTTCCGCTTTGGAACTGGTATAGGTATAGCTAGTTGTATAACGTTGCTTACCGCGTTTAAAGAAGAGGATATTTCTGAAGTTCAGGTTTAATCCCAACTGGTTTTCCGCATCTGCCGAGAATGGATTGATGTCAAAATTTTTTCCTTCCCTTCGGGTTTTTCGGTCAATCAAATACGTAGTCTGGTTGTAAAATTTGGAAAGTAATTTTTTGGTGTTTTCATTTTCCGAAAAGAATTGTGGATTTATGGTGAGTACCTGCCCAAATTTATTCTGATGGATTTTTACGAACACCTGATTGGGCAATAAAACTCTTATGAATTTACCTTCATCTGCAAATTGTGCAATTTCAAATTCTTCCAAATCCTGAATACCATTGCCATTATAATCTATCCAGACATGCGTTCCCTGACCCGGTTCTACTTCTATAAATGTAAACTCCTGTTGGGGCAATACCCCGCTATTGGTTTCAAAAGTGGTATTCCATTGTATGCCTCCTTTAAAAAAACGCTGATTATATAAGACGCGACTGTTCAGCGATTGTTCTTCTTCGCGGTCGCTGAATTCGTCTTTTAGGGTTCGGTAATTTGCAAAAATGGAGAACCGGGAAGTTTCGGTATTTATTAATTGCGACTTTAAATAAAAGGTGTTGGAACTGCTCACTTTTTGCAATCGGGCATTTCTGAGGCTGTCATTGACACGGTGCCTGTAACCAACCTCTACAAAAACATTCGTACTATCGCCCATTCCGGTGAAAACTTCATAGGCGTGGAACTTTTGACTGATCGGTGTCAAGCTATCCATCGCAACAATGCGCTGGCGGTTGTCTTCCGTAGCGATTTTTGCGCCCACCCAGGCTTTCTCAAATCCATAAACAGTGCGTGCGTTTAACCGGAAGAAATCAGATTCAAAAACGGTTCCTGAATTGTTTAAAAGACTCGTGTTTACATTTGTTTGCAAATTACCTAAACGTATGCCCGAATTCAACACATGCCTTATACCATTAAAACCTTCAGAAAAATCCAGTTTTTGAAACTCATAATTTGCAAAACCAAGTGTAGGGTCTGCTAATTGAACCCCGGCAATCAAAAAGCTTTGATCCCCTTCCGGATTGTTTAAACTCCAGTCCCTGTCAAACTCAATGGAATATAAACGTTCAATAGTATTGAAATTTCTATCGATATAATCAAAATTTACAAACGCGTCCAACTGCAGGCCACCTTCTTTCTGTACTAATTTTTGTCTGGTTTGCAAACGGGCTGCAAAACCATTGTTATCACCGTTGTCCAGATTTGAAAATAAGTTGAGGTCTTCTTTGCTGGCAGCAAGCTCAAAACCCACAGTGGTTTTTTCTGTAGGCCGGTAAGCACCGTTGACCCCTGCTACCTGAATGGTTGTGGGTGCAAAAAGCTGGATAACCGGCTCATAATTTCCTTGCGGAACACCGTTGACCGGCGGGATAAATTCAAAAATCCTGCTTATGGCAGCGGTGTTTGTAATAATATAATTTCCCAGATTATCCCCTACACGGGTAAAGCGTACCTGAAATAATTCATCTTCTGGATTGTTGGAGAAGACAAATATTTCTTCCCCGTTAAAAATTTCTTTACGATATAAAATTTTATTCTCTGAATAGGTGTCCGGCACTGCAGAAGGCGCTACCATTTGTGTAGGGTCATCACCGGCTTGTTGCAAAACAGCCACTTGTTCTTCGGAAAGATTTTGCTGTAATGGCTGGTTTTTGGCATCACTTTCCAGATAACCATACACGCCAAGGTCTAATTTTTCACTCGTATAATTACCGCCACTGTAACCAATGAAACGGGTATAATTTCTGTCGGAATATTGATATTCCACTACAATGCGCATATCTGCAGTGATAGGATAAGTTGGGTTGAATTTAATTTCCCCGGCATTGTAATCAATCACATAGTCATTGTTTTCCCCCCTTTCCAAAAGCAAACCGTTGACATACACCCGCTCACTACCTGAAATAATCAAGATAAACAGCTCGCCATTCGGACCTATTAACTTGTAAGGACCTTGATTGCCTTCCTGCCCAATAAACGAGCTTTGGGAAAAGACACCCCGAACCACCGCACCGGAAGCAAACATGGTGGTTTCTGAATCCTCTTTTTTTATTCGTCCACCCAGTGCTATTCCCTGTACCTTTTTCTGAAAGTTGGCAAAGTAGCTTTTGTTATTTACCAGATCAATATCCCCCGCCCTTATACTCCACGCATCGGTATATAACTCGATAAAAATCTGGTCAAATTCATTCAAACTTTGAGAATACCCACCTTCCTGAATGGGAATATTTGCATCTTGTATGGATGCTCTTATACTTACGGTTTCACTTATTTTTCCGGTGATTTGCAGATCTAATTGCGAATTCACTACAGCATTTTGATTATTTCCTATGGTGATTCCCCTGGAAATACTTCCGTTGGTGTTCAAACCGTCAAAAGGTTTGAACTCATCCTCACGGGTGGATTGCTGAAGTGCTATTAATCTGTCCATCGCAGTATTGTCTGCAACAATGATATTGGGGTCAAGCAGCGAATATTTTTTGGTAAGAAAACCGGGGTATCTTACAAAGTTTACGGTTATACTGTCTTCGCTGTTCCTTATTTCTTGGGAAAGATAAACCTCACCTTTTGCAAAATTTACCCGGTATTTGGAACTGTCAATGGCTATTCCGTTTTTATCCAGTAAAGCAAAGTGCACCGGATTTATACTGCTGGAATCCACGGCAATGGTATCCTGAACGGGAACTTTAAGAGTGCGGTAATTTCCGGGAGGTTCTTGCGAAAATGCAAAAATTCCGTAAAGCAGAAAAAATACAATCCCGATGCGCTTCATTACTTACTAAAACTTAAAGTACCCATATTTATTTTATCTATTGGGGCATAGAAATATTCCCGGATTCTATGGGTAGTAAATGTAAGGGATTAATTATTTTAGCAGTAAAATAAAATACATAGAAAACAGCTTAAATGAAGATTATATCTTATAATGTAAATGGCATCAGGGCAGCAATAAATAAAGGTTTTATTGAGTGGTTGCAATATGCCGATCCTGATGTGATTTGCCTGCAGGAAACCAAAGCAAATAAAGAACAACTGGACCTTACCTTGTTTGAAAATGCCGGTTATCCCCACCATTACTGGTTTAGTGCCCAAAAAAAAGGCTATAGCGGGGTGGCGATTCTTTCAAAAATCAAGCCTAATGCCATTCATTACGGTACCGGCATTGATTATATGGATTTTGAAGGAAGGAATATACGGGTAGATTTTAATGATTTTTCGGTGATGAGTTTATACTTGCCCAGCGGGACAAACATCCTTAGGCTGGACCATAAGTTTCAGTATATGGATGATTTTCTGGACTATGTCACAGAACTAAGGAACGAGGTTCCCAACCTTATTATTTGCGGGGATTATAATATTTGCCATCAGGCTATAGATATTCATGACCCCATTAGAAATGCAACAGTTTCTGGGTTTCTCCCTCAGGAACGCGAGTGGCTGGGGAGGTTTATTGATAGTGGTTTCATCGACACGTTCAGGCATTTTAATAAAGAACCACACCATTATACCTGGTGGAGTTATCGCGCCAATGCCAGAAACAATAACAAAGGCTGGCGCATAGACTATCATATGATAAGCACACCGCTGCAAGAAAAACTAAAACGTGCCGTTATATTACCTGAAGCAAGGCACAGTGACCACTGCCCTTTGTTGATAGAAATGGAAACAAACTAAACCTAAATAAAATTATGATATCCAGAATCGGCACCATATTACTCGTAGTATTTTTAGCATCTTCGTGCGTTTCTTCCAAAGTTTTTGAAGATTTAAAGCAGGATTATGAAGCGCTTAAAGCGGAAAATCAAGCCTTAATGGCACAATTAGACGGTAAGCAAGGAAATGTAGATTCCTATACTTTGGCAAATTTGCGAAAGCAATATGAGCAATTAAAAACCGAAAGGGACCAATTGGCTTTAGACCATGCTGCTGTGCAAAACAATTTAAAGCGTTTGCAGGATTCCTATGATGCACTGGAAGCAAACAGCTCAGAAAACCTT